>CAYOOS010000355.1:0-5006 GCA_964405585.1 uncultured Acidobacteriaceae bacterium
GCACGTCTTCTCCGAAAAACTGGCCTGCCCGGATTGCGGCCTATCCGTGCCACAACTCGAGCCGCGCTCCTTCAGTTTCAATTCACCTTACGGCGCTTGCCCCGCGTGCAATGGCCTGGGCTCCAAATACGATTTTGATCCTTCCAAGGTAATCGTGGATTGGACCCGGCCCCTATTCGACGGCGGCCTTGGTACAGGTTCCGGCTCCGCCATCCTGAAACGCATGTTGGAGCTGGCCGCTTACGCGCACGGCTTTCACCTCGACACCCCTTTCGATAAATACCCGGCCCGCGTTCAAAATCTCCTCCTCTACGGCTACCCGCCATCCGACGCGAAGCGCAACGGGCAATCCAAAGCCACGCGCTCCGAAAGCCATGAAAAGGGCTACCGCTTCCAGGGCATATTGCGGTTTCTCGAACGCAATTTCCAGGAGTCCAACTCCGATTCCTACCGCGAGTGGATGACCCAGTACATGTCCGCCACGCAATGCACTGCCTGCCATGGCAAGCGTTTGCGCCCGGAATCGCTGGCCGTGAAACTGGCGGGTTGGTCTATCTCGGATTTCACCGCTCTGGCCCTCAGCGACGCGCGGCCCGCAGTCGAAAAAATCCTCTCCCACCTCACGCCTCGTCAGAAGGAAGTTGCGGGTAGGCCGCTCGAGGAAATTGCCGAGCGCATTGACTTCCTCCTCGCCGTCGGCCTCGGCTATCTCAGCCTGGAACGTTCCGCCGCGACTCTTTCCGGCGGCGAAGCCCAGCGCATCCGCCTGGCCACGCAAATCGGCTCGCGCCTTCGCGGTGTTCTCTATGTCCTGGACGAGCCGTCCATCGGCCTGCATGCGCGTGATAACAACCGTCTGCTGCATTCGCTTGAACAACTCCGCAACCTCGGTAACACCGTTCTCGTCGTCGAACACGACGAAGACACTATCCGCCGCGCCGATTTTGTCGTCGATCTCGGACCCGGCGCGGGCAATGCCGGTGGCTACCTAGTCGCCAAAGGCAAGCCGGAAGAAATCTGTGCCGCACCCGATTCCCTGACGGGACGTTATCTGACCGGCGCCGCGAAAATTCCCGTTCCCACCAAGCGCCGCAGTCCCAACGCAAAGGTGATTCAGGTCCTCGGCGCCCACGCCAACAACTTGAAGGATTTCGACGTTTCCTTCCCGCTCGGCCTGTTCACCGTCGTCACCGGTGTCTCCGGCTCCGGGAAATCCACCCTCGTCAACGACATCCTCTATCGCGTCCTCGCGCAAAAACTCTACCGCTCCTCAGAGCCTCCCGGCGCCCATCGCATGCTCCTCGGCATCGAGCACATCGACAAAGTCATCGAGATCGATCAAGCCCCCATCGGCCGCACGCCGCGCTCCAATCCCGCCACCTACACCGGCGTCTTCACTCCGATCCGAGAACTTTTCTCCATGCTCCCGGAATCCCGCCAGCGCGGTTATCGCCCCGGCCGTTTCAGCTTCAACGTGAAAGGCGGGCGCTGCGAAACTTGCCAGGGTGAAGGTCTCCGCCGCATCGAAATGAATTTCCTCCCGGATGTCTACGTCACTTGCGAAGTCTGCCGCGGCCGCCGCTACAATTCGGAAACTCTTGCCGTCCGTTACAAAGGACACACCATCAACGACGTTCTGAATCTCCCCGCCAGCGATGCGCTGAAGCTCCTCGAAAACATCCCTCAAATTCAACAAAAGCTCTCCACCATGGTCGAAGTCGGCCTCGGCTACGTGCAACTCGGCCAATCCGCCACCACGCTTTCCGGCGGCGAAGCTCAGCGCATCAAGCTGGCTCGCGAACTCTCCAAGCGCCAGACCGGCAGGACCGTCTACATTCTCGATGAGCCCACCACCGGCCTCCATTTCGATGATGTCCGCAAGCTGCTTGACGTCCTCCAGCGCCTCGTCGATCTCGGCAACACCGTTTTGATCATCGAGCACAACCTCGACGTCATCAAACAAGCCGATTGGGTCATTGACCTCGGTCCCGAAGGCGGTCAAGGCGGCGGCCGCATCGTCGCTCAGGGAACTCCAGAACAGGTCGCCCGCGTCAAGAAATCCTACACCGGCCAGGCGCTCGCGCGTACCTTGGGCTTCACCGGTTCCTCCAACGGCAATGCTCTCACTCCGCGCATAGAAGGCGGCGCATGACCCACCCTGCTTCCCGCATCTCCCTCTTGCGCCTCTTGAGTGTTCCTCGTACAGTGATGTCACCTGCATGAGTGTCTATTCCATCCAGCCTCTGACGTTTGGCGGCGTGCGTACCTACCCGTTGGCCTCCCGCAAAAGCAAAGTCCATGTCGCCAATTTTGCCCGCGCCGTGGACCGCAAAGCCTCATTCACTAAATTCCTCGACTCGCTGCCCAAAATCCTGGCTGCTCAGGATTTGCGCGAACTGCTTTCCTCCATTCATCGCGCCCGCAAAAACAAAAAAGCCATCCTTTGGGGACTCGGCGGTCACGTCATCAAAGTAGGCCTCGGCCCCGTGCTCATTGACCTCATGCGCCGCGGATTTGTTTCCGGCATCGCCATGAACGGCGCCGCCATGATCCATGATTTCGAAATCGCCCTGGCCGGAAATACTTCAGAGGACGTTGAAGCCGCGCTCGGCGAAGGTCACTTCGGCATGGCCGAAGAAACCGGCACGTACATCAACGAAATTGCCAAACTGGCCTACCGCATCCGCATTGGCTATGGCGAAGCTGCCGGGCAATACTTGACCAGCGGCATTCTCTCAACCAAGCATCCGCAGTCCAGCGTTTTGATCGAAGCCTACAAACGCAGAATCCCCGTCACCGTTCATCTCGCCATCGGCACGGACATCCCCCACATGCATCCGGCAGCCGATGGTGTCGCTCTCGGCTCCGCCACTTTCTCCGATTTCCGCCTCTTTTGCGCTCTGGTGCAGCAAATGGATGCCGGCGGCGTGTTTCTCAATTGGGGCTCTGCCGTGCTTCTCCCCGAAATTTTCCTGAAAGCTGTTTCTGTAGTGCGTAATCTAGGCGTCCCCCTCCAACCCATCACCACAGCGAATTTTGACTTCATCCAGCACTACCGCCCCGTGCAAAATGTAGTCAGGCGTCCCACCGCCCCGCTCGATGATAAAAAGGGCAGCAACTCCCGGGGATTCGCTATCACGGGACACCATGAACTTCTCTTGCCGCTGGTGGCAGCCGCGCTGGCTTCCGGTTGGCCTGCTTCGGAGAAGCACACCAAATCATGAATCCTTTTGACGATTCCCCCTCTTCGCCGCCAGATCCGGCCCCAGGCAATGACTCTCCTTCGTCTGCCTCACCCGTCACTCCCGCCCCCGAACCGCTCGGCGGCGATCCCATGCTTTCGGTGGTCTCTCCCTCACCCACGTTCCAACCTTCTTCGCCGCAAGTGCCCGAAGATCTGCAAATCAGCTGGTCCTGGCCGCACTTCATCGTCTTCGTCATCTTTGGACTCGTGAGCCTTGTTTTGGTGCAAGGCATTCTGGGCGTTTACTATTTGCCCCACGGCCAAAAACTAACCACAAAACAGATGGAGCAGTACCTGCTCTCCAAGCCACAATTTGCCATTGGAAGCATGCTCATCTGGTACGCCATCATCTTCTTCTTCCTCTATGTCACCTTGTCCGTTCTGCGCGGCCACACCTTCTGGAAGTGTCTTGGCTGGCGCAAAATTAGTTCGCACAACCGGGAGCAGCCCAGAAATCCCCTCGTCTATTTCTTTACCGGGTGCGGGCTCTCTCTCTTCGTCGCTCTTCTCACCGCGGGCATGAAGGAGCCGGAAAACATCCCCATGGAGGAGCTCTTCAAGCACCGCACGACCGCGCTGCTCTTCGTTGCCATGGCGGTGTTTGTAGCCCCGCTGGTCGAGGAAACGCTTTTCCGTGGCTACCTTTATCCGCTCTTCGCGCGGTCATTTGGGATCATGCCGGGAATTCTGTTGACCGGCACTCTATTCGGCCTGATGCACGGGGCTCAACTGGGCTGGACTTGGAGCCTGGTTTCCCTCCTCATCCTCGTTGGCATCATCTTCACCCTTGTCCGCGCCCGCACCGGCAGCGTCTTTGCCAGCTTCTTGATGCACCTGGGGTACAACTCGCTCATCGCCGTTGCCGCGGTCCTGGGCACGCATGGCTTCACCAAGATTCCGCCGGGCCAGTGATCCATTCAGTTTGCGGCAATCCTTCGTTATTATCATAAGTAGAGAGGACGCACCGGAAAATGTATGTAGCGCAGCCGATTGAGTGGACCGACCGCGGCGTGGTCATGCTGGACCAGCGCCGCCTTCCCGCCGAGGAGATCCATTACACCTACACGGACTACCGCGAAGTGGCCAAAGCCATCCGCGAAATGGTGATTCGCGGCGCTCCCGCCATCGGTGTCGCCGCAGCCATGGGGGTTGCTCTCGGCGTGCTTCACTCCCACGCCACTTCCGTGGAGCAGTTGAAAGTGGAATTCGACGAAATCTCGCGCGCTCTGGCGGAAACGCGCCCCACGGCCGTCGACCTCTTCTGGGCCCTGCATCGCATGAAAGCGCGCTTCAACGAACTGCTCTCCTCCTCCGCCAGCCTTCCACAGATTCGTAACGCCCTCATCGCCGAAGCCCAGCAAGTGCACCTCGAAAAAAAGGCCACCGACGAGGCCATCGGCCGTTTTGGCGCAGAGTTCATGCCTAAGGATGGCCAAGTCATGACGCAATGTAACGCGGGCGCCCTCGCCACTGGTGGCATCGGCACCGCGCTTGGAGTTATCCGCGTCGCTTTCCAACAGGGCCACAAGCTGCATGTTCTGGTCCCGGAGACCCGCCCATACCTGCAAGGCGCGCGCCTCACCGCCTGGGAACTCCACCGCGGCGGCATTCCCCTCACGCTCATCACGGACAATATGGTCGGCCACTTCCTGAAAACTGGCAAAGTCGGAGCCATTGTCACCGGTGCGGACCGCATCGCCGCCAACGGCGACACTGCCAATAAAATCGGCACCTATCAGATGGCCGTCCTGGCCAAGGAAAA
>CAYOOS010000356.1:0-4956 GCA_964405585.1 uncultured Acidobacteriaceae bacterium
TGCTTCTGCGCCTCATCGCGGTTCCAGCCATCCAGGTTGAGCACGAAAAATTTGCCCTGGCGCACGTCGGAAACCTGCGCGTAGCCCAGGCCGGCAAGAGCGTGTTGAATAGTTTGTCCTTGCGGGTCCAGAACAGTTCGTTTCGGCATAACCCAAACATGAGCTTTCATGCTCATCAGTATAGCAATTCCCGCAACCTCGTTCACCCTGCCCCAAAGTACGGGGGTGGATCAGTTTTCGATAAATGCGTTAGCAGGAGGCCGAAGGCGTCCGGGAGGTACTGAGTATTCGCGTTCCATACATCTGGTCGTATCGTCCCGTCACCAATGCCACGATTGCCCTTGCAATTTTCTCGCCACCAATCGACGAGGGTTCGATGGGGTTCGCATAGTCTGTAGGGGCCGTGCATACTAGGCGCAAGTCGATTACTGGGAGGCCTCGCTCGATAGCGACTCGTATGATTACATCATTGAAAATGGCCAGAGCCAGTGACGCAATTCGCTGATACGACCTGTCGGGGAAGCAACCATTGTAAATCGTGCAGACGCCAAGCGGCAGACCGGATCGCAGACAAGCATCCACGGCGGAGCGGTATTGATTCTCGAATGCGTTGGAAATGTCTGCCAAGGAATCCAGTGATTTTGAAGTGGACTCGCCTGTCATACCGAAGAACGAAATACCGAGCCTTGATGCTTCCGTCAGTGCGTCGTTGCCTCCAACACTGAGCACGAGTTGGGTGCACTCTTTTGGCAGTCGTTCCATCTGGTCAGAAATGTTAACCGTCGTAGATCCATCGACTGCGAGTAATGATGCACCCCATCCAGATGGCAGTAAGTTGCGAACTTGCGACACAACGTCCGGGCCGCCGCTCGTGTACTGACCGTTGTCGAAGATGGAATCTCCCAATAAGGCCACGTGAGGCATGCTTGCAATTCTATCGTCATTCTTTTGGCCTCGCAAAAAAGGTTCTACATGCTCGTGTAGTTGCATAATCGGAAACTGAGCCACTGCCGAATTTAAGAGTTCGGCTGTGTTTTCAGATTCCAGCGAGGTGATTCTCGCTGCGGGGGCGACCTTGTCGCGTCGAAAGGAGAAACAATCAGCGGGGCGCTCGCGGCTCTGCCCATGAATGCGCGTATAATCGTCCCGAAACGGAGGTTCTCGTGTCCCGTCGATTCACGTGTTTCGCTTCTCTACTGCTTGCCGTGTTTATCCCGTCCTCGTTGTCCGCGCAGCAACCTCCTCAAGAGAAAGAGCAAATCCTGTGGCAGAAGCTGCAAACCACCATCACCGAAGTGGACACCCACCTGGACGGCGCCATGGGCGTAGCCATCCTCGATCTCTCCACCGGCCAAAAATATCTCCTCCACGCCGATGAAGTGATGCCCACGGCCAGCTCCATCAAAATCGCCATTCTCGCAGAGCTCTACCGGCAAGCCCAGCAGGGCAAGCTGCATCTCAACGACCTCTACACTCTTCAGCAGAGCGACATCGTCGGCGGAAGCGGCATCACTGAAGCCCTCACGCCCGGCACCACCCGCCTGACCCTCCGCGATGTCGCCGCTCTCATGATTTCCGTCAGCGACAATTCTGCCACCAACATCATCATCGACCGCGTAGGCATGGAAAATGTAAACGTACTTCTGGATTCGGTCGGCTTAACGCACACCCGCCTCCGCCGCAAAATGATGGACCTGAAAGCCGCGAGTGAAGGCCGTGAAAATGTCTCCACCCCTCGCGAAATGGTGCTCCTGCTCGAATCCCTCTACCGCGGCAAAGTCCTCAATAAGCAGTTCACGGAGGATTACTTCAAGCTGCTCAGCGTCAAGAAGGAAAGTTACATTCCGCGCGATTTGCCCGAAGATCTGCGCGTCGCCAACAAACCCGGCGAACTCGAAGGCGTGCGCAACGATTCCGGCATCGTCTTCACCGGCAACCGTCCCTACGTAATAAGCGTGATGACCACCTACTTGCGCCGCGAAAAAGACGGCGGAGACGCCATCGTCAGAATTTCAAACGCAGCCTACCAAATGTTTGACCGCCTGAGCCGCGCCTCCGACCTCGGCCGCGTAATCTCCCCCCTCGACACAGGCAACCCCTGAGCAATTGCCTCTTCCCCAAGTATTTTGTCCCGCGTGAACCGAATTCGCTTCGGCTCTGTTTGGCTTTCCGGCGAAAATTTCAACGAAGGGCGCAAAACTCTATTCTCCAGCTGATCAAGCGCCGGAGGCGCGGAACAGTTTAGCCCAAGGCGTAAGCCTTGGGTCAGCAGAGCACAAAAGAGTCCAGCGCCGTAGGTGCGGCACTCACGCCCGTTGTCCGCCGTAGGGGCAACACTCCCCGAACTTCAATTTCTCCGCATGGATCTCAACACAAATGAACAACTCTTATCCCACTACCCGCAACCCCAACCCCGCCCCCTTCGGCAATATCAATTTTCCCTTCTCCACGGTAACCCCCGCATAAGGATCATTCGCAATCAGCAAATTCCCATCCAAATCCGCATAATCCACCAGCGGCGAAAGGTGCGCCGCCGCCGTCACCGAACACGAACTGCAAATCATGCAGCCGATCATCACCTTCATATCCAGCGCCCGCGCCATCTTGATCCACCGGTACGCCTCATTGATCCCTCCGGCCTTGTCCAGCTTCACGTTGATGCCGTCGTAAGCTTCTTTCAACTGTGGAATCAGCGCCGCGCTCGTGCAAGCCTCGTCCGCAATGATCGGCAGGTGCACCTTGCTGCGCACATATTTCACATCCTCGAACATGTACGCGGGCATCGGTTGCTCGATAAACTCCACACCTTGTGTTTCCAGCCAGTTAATCTTGCGAATCGCCTCTTCCTTGTCCGTCCAACCCTCATTGGCATCCACCCGCAACGGCTTGTTGGTAACGCTCCTCACCGCGGCGATGGTCTCTTCATCGGTTGTCAGCCCCACCTTTATTTTCAGTACCGGATACGCGGCCGCTTCCGCCGTCTTCTGTTTGGTGATCTCCGGAGTGTCAATCCCAATCGAAAATGTAGTCACGGGCGCCGCGGCCGGATCCAGCCCGAAGTATTTGTACAAAGGCACGTTCAGCTTCTTTCCAATCCAATCCATCACCGCGATATCCACGGCAGCCATTGCCGCGCGCTGGTGATCCCCCAGCAGGTTCCGTATCTCCGCAAGAAAGGGGTCAAACTGCCACGGATCGCCAGCCGCAATCTTGTCCACAATCGCGTCAATAGCTTTCTTCGCCTCTTCCGGATATTCCTTGTAACGCACGATCGGTGCGCCCTCGCCGTGTCCGGTGATTCCATCTCGCGTGTACCGCAGGTTCACCGTATCCCGATATGTGCTGGAAGACATCGTCGTCGTCCACGTGTGGCGTAAATTCAGTCGCTTCAATTCCACATTAACCACGGCCTTTTCCTTGCCCGCCACGGTCGTCTCGCCGCCCGCCAGTAATTTCTCCACGCCTCCTGCGCTCACAATTCCCGCTACTCCAGCCGCTTGCAACCATTCCCGCCGGTTCATGGTTTTATCCTCCTCGCCGCTACCAGAATTTCTGTCCAAGGCTTGTCGTCCAGCTTGCTGATCTGCACCATCGGATGTTCGTGCGTCGAATCGTGAATGAACTCCCCGTTCCCGATGTACATCCCCGTGTGCGTAATGTGCTTGGCATCTTTTCCGAAAAATAGCAGGTCGCCCGCCAGCAAATCTGTCCGTTGTACCTCGCTAACTCCGCTCCACTCCGCCTGCAGATCCGCGTCGCGCGGCATCACCACCCCACGCTGGCGCTCCAGCATCTGCGTGAACCCGGAACAGTCGAAACCGGACGACGATGTGCCTCCCCACGTGTACGTCACACCCAGAAATCGCCGCGCCACGCCAATCATCTGTTCGATGCTCAGCGGCGCAAAATCCGAACTGACATCACCCCTCTGCACGTAACCTTCCGATCCATCCGCCAGCCGCACCTTCAACCACCGGTCCCCGTCCGCCACTTTCTCAGAGATGACCTCCAGCCGGCTCTCCCAAGGAATCGTCACCACTGGCGCATGCGCGGTCACATCGGGCTCGCGGTAAACATTGGCGCTAAGTTCCGCAACGCGTACGGCAGCCCCCTGCGCCGCGTAAGCTTGCCCCGCGAGCTTTCGCAAATCCCCAATCTGCATCCATCCGGCGTAACTATCCGCAGTCTTGATCTTCACCCAGTGCTTCTTGAATTCCACCAACGTCACGTTGTTCCCATAAATCGCCTGCGACACAACATCCGTGTTCGTGCTCGCATCGCGGTACATGTTCGCCACTGGCTTCACCACAACATACAACGTCCCCGGCGCAGGCCTCTTCGCCGCCAGCGCAACCGAAAAGAGCAGCACCAGCGCCGGCACCATCCACAATCGTTTGACTGGAACGCGAAAACGCGCCACGGAATCCTCCCAATGCTCAATTTCAGCCCGTTTGGAATTTCCTGCGACTGTTAGACAAGGTAGGGTCTCGGAGTTCACCGGAATCTCGATTGGCTTTCTGAACGTGATTGTACTGGAATTCCCCGCATCCTGCGTGTCGTTCTGGCCCTTATCCTCCAACTCGCCTCAGAAAACTTTTTCATCCACCTTCGCGGCATTCCAATCCGAAAGAAACTGGCTCCCAAACGTGCGGAAATTCGCCACCTGCTTCAAGGAAAACGCCGCCCCGGTACTCTGCCGCGGCACGCGCACGCGAAAGAAATCCGCTCCATCCACATCAATTAGTGCAAATGCCGGCCGGTGATCGGCATCCCGCGTGGCAATCTCCACGTTGCTCATCTCCAGGTTTCTGACATGCCGCACAAAAAATCCCGTCGCAGGCAACGCGCCGAACATCGTGGGTTCCGGGTACTCCTTTTCGCGCTCCTGAGGCTGCAATCCCGCCATCGCAGCGTCTCCGCCGCCGGCCTGTTGCAGATACACATCGCTGATCTTCA
>CAYOOS010000357.1:0-2904 GCA_964405585.1 uncultured Acidobacteriaceae bacterium
GAAGCCGATCTGCTCGGACCCTTTGAGCGCGGCTTGCAGAGGTGGATCGCCTTCCTCGATAAACCGGATGATGTTCTCAATCATGACGATGGCGTCGTCGACGACGAAGCCCGTGGAAATTGTGAGGGCCATCAGCGTGAGGTTGTTCAAGCTAAAGCCCGCCAGGTACATGACGCCGAAAGTGCCGACGATGGAGAGAGGAACGGCAAAGCTGGGGATAATGGTGGCGCGGAGACTGCGCAAGAAAAGAAAAATGACCATGATAACAAGCGCCACGGTGAGCATGAGCTCAAACTCAACATCCGAGACCGAGGCGCGAATGGTAATGGTGCGGTCGGTTAATTCATCCACTTGAACGGACGCCGGAAGATTGCTTTTCAAGACCGGAAGAAGCTTCTTGATGCGGTCAACTACCTGAATGATGTTGAACCCGGGCTGGCGTTGAATATTGACGATCACTGCCGGTGTTTCGTTCATCCACGCCGCCTGGCGATTGTTTTCAACGCCATTTTCGACGCGCGCCACATCCGAGAGCCTCACGGGTGACCCATTGTGATAGGCAATAATGACTTGCGCGAAATCAGAAGCGGTGAGCAGTTGGTCGTTCGATTGGATCTGGTAGTCCTGTTGTGGGCCGTCGAAGTTGCCTTTCGCCTGGTCGAGGCTGGTCTGCTGTAGGGCCGTGCGCACGTCTTCCAGATTGATGCCGTAGGCGGAGAGCGCCGTTGGGTTCACGCGCACCCGGACAGCGGGCTTCTGGCCGCCACTGATGCTGACAAGACCTACACCGGGAAGTTGCGAGATCTTTTGTGCAAAGCGGGTGTCGGCGAGGTCCTCGACTTGCGACAAAGGAATCGTCTTGGAGGAGAGCGCCAGCGTAAGAATTGGGGTGTCCGCCGGATTTGTTTTGCTATAGATCGGCGGAACCGGCAAATCAGATGGAAGATACGTTTGGGCGGCGTTGATGGCAGCTTGTACTTCCTGTTCCGCGACGTCAATGCTCAAATCGAGTGAAAACTGCAACACGATGATCGAGCTGCCGTCTGAACTTGTGGAAGTCATCTGGTTCAGACCGGGAACCTGCCCGAATTGCCGCTCCAGCGGAGCCGTGACAGCCGAGGCCATTACATCGGGGTTTGCCCCCGGATAGAACGTCACCACCTGGATGGTGGGGTAATCCACTTCCGGCAGCGCGGACACCGGCAATTGCGACCATGCCACAATGCCCGCAAGCATAATCGCCGCCATCAGAAGCGACGTTGCCACCGGCCGCAGGATAAATGGACGAGACGGACTCACTGCGCAGTGCCTCCCTTTTTGCCGCCGGAGCCTTTTCCACCGGAACCGTTGCTGCCTTGATCACCAGACTGGCCTTGGGCCGGCTGCGCTGCTGCCGCCGGTTGACCCGATGAATTGGCGTTCGCGCGCGGTGTCCTCACGCTCACTTTGGCTCCGTCCAGAAGTTTGTCGAAACCATTGATGGCCACTACGTCTCCCGCCTGCAGTCCATCCACCGCCGAGACCGTTCCGTCGGTTGTCCCCGGCGTGATGTTACGGATGGAGGCTGTCTGGTCGCTCCTAATTACGTAGACATAAGCACCTTGCGCGTTGCGCTGTATCGCCGGCGTCGGAATGAGCGTGGCATTCCGCAGCGTGTCCACAAGGAGTCGCGCGTTGACGAATTGGCTGGGGAAGAGCGCATTGTCGCTGTTGGGAAAAACTGCTTTTAGCTTCAAGGTGCCCGTTGTTGTATCGATGACGTTGTCGAGGGTCAGGAGAGTGCCGCTGGCGAGCTTTTGAGTTTTGTCGCGGTTTAACGCGTCCACTGGCAATTTCTTGCCCTTTCGGATTTGTTCTTGAATTTGCGATAGCTGGTCTTCGGCAACGCTGAAAATGACGGTAATGGGCTGCAGTTGCGTGATCACCACCAGTGACGTGCTGCTGTTGGCTTGCACGATGTTCCCAGGGTCCACGAGGCGTAGCCCCACTCGGCCATCAATCGGCGCCGTGATATGCGTGTAGAGCAGGTTTACCTTGGCGTTTGCAAGCTGCCCCTGGTCGTTCTTGACGGTTCCTTCGTCTTGCAGCACAACTTGTTGCTGATCGTCCAGTTGCTGTTTGGCGATCGCATTGCGGTTAAACGCCTGCTGGTAGCGGTCCAGATCAATCTTTGCTTCCGTCAAAACCGCTTCATCATGGGCCAGTTGGCCTTCCATTTGCGTGACTGCGGCCTCGTACGGGCGCGGATCGATTTCGAGAAGTGGATCGCCCTTACGGACCATTTGGCCTTCGTGGTAGTACACCTCAGTGATTTGGCCCTGCACGCGGCTGGTCACGGTTACCGTATAGACGGGTGTGACGGTTCCAAGAGCGTCGATAAAAATACCGATGTCCCCCTGCTTGGCAGTCGCGGTCGAAATGGTCACGGGACGCGCGCTGGGATCAACCGTGTTTTTGGCGCTGGAACTGGCGCTAATCCGATGCCAATAAATGACCCCACCGATGACAAGGACGGCGGCTAACAGCCATAACCACCAATAGCTATGCCGCGGGGGTTGGTTTTGCGATGTCGAGTATTGAGCTGTTGTTTCGTCAATGGAATTCGTTCTATATTCCGTCACTGGCACTCCCGATGGTGGAGAATCCTACGATATAGCTCTTGGAGAACCCCTATGCCGCATTGGGACCCTGCGCATAAGAGAAATTTCAGAGAAGGTGGATTCCAACACTCCGTTTGCCTTAGAGGGCCGCGCCGCAACCCGCCCTTGGATCCACTCTTCTTTCGACGTGCGGAAGTCACGGTGCGTTTCAGCGGTCTCTAAAGGTATGTCTGGATTGTAATACAAGTCGTGGACGCTCTGGGCCACGGAGTCCGCCACGAACTGCAGTCGTTTCAGACAGTTC
>CAYOOS010000357.1:2914-4938 GCA_964405585.1 uncultured Acidobacteriaceae bacterium
CCAACTCCAATTTCGGCGGGTAACCCAGGAAAACTCCAACCGTCGGCTCATGCTCGTCTTGAAAATACGAATGCAGATTCATCCTTCTCGTACCAGTGTGTGGTAACAGGAAATCGTGTGGCTCTAGTTGGGGGTGAACGGTGCTCCCCAGATGCGCTTCCCTTCCACGCCAAATACCATTCGCAGGGGACGACAGACATCGTGCTGCTTCCCCTTAAGTTCGAATTCAAATTTTCGATTTGCTTCCCCTTCGATCCACCACACCTTGCGCACTCCCGCCTCCGGCTCCGTTTCATAGGCGTCCAGCAGACCCTCAGTCTCGGTTAAGGAGCCATCCAATCGGTTCAAGAGATCCACAGAGAGGAGCGTTCCTGTCTCCCGGTATGACCCTTTATTACCCGCCTGAAAACCTTGAATCCATGGGAACAAATCCTGGCCGTCCTCGGGAATCGGCCAGTGATCCTGAAACGCATAGCCACGGAAGAAACTGGAGAATTTGCCCGCGGTAAAGAGTTTTTGCCCCGTCTTGAAGTTGTAGGCGCCAACCTGGTCCGTGGCGACCGTTATGATGGCATCGGGGCTTGCCAGGCGAACGTAGTGAGAGGTGAATTCACCCTCCAGCCGCGTATCCATCAAGGACTTGCCGGTCGAACGATCCACGCTGTGCAGACCCTGCTGATCCGCATAAAGGATCGAGTCGGAAGCCTTTTCCCATATCAGGCTCGTGGTAGGAGAGTGCGTTTTCTTTCGCCAGCGCTCCGCTCCCGTCTTGGCATCCACCGCTGCCACGTTTTCGTGACCGATGGCGACGATCAGTCCCCCGAAGTCGGAAATCCCCGTAATTTTGCCAAGCTTGTCGATCTGCCAACGAAGCTGCATCGAGGCGAGATCAATGGCTTCGACCTGCTTCGCGGCGTAGATGAATTGATCATCCGGAGATTCCAGCGCATCTAGAAGCGGCAGATTGTCGAAATCGAAGTGCTCTGGGGCGTGCTCCTTCACGGACTTTCCGTTCGCCAAGTTCAGGAATCCGAAGGCTCTGCTGCCGAAGTTCAGGAGAAGCTGATCGCCGATGACCTGCAGAGCTTGCGTTGCCGGTCCAGGTCTGAACGGGCCGGGGGATTCCGCACTCCATGCCGTCTTACCGCTGACGGGATTCACCCGCTGGAATTCCAGATGAAAGGGATAAGGCGAACCCGCAATGTATGGAGCCACATCTCCTGCATACTCGACGAGCAGAAAGGGCGACATCTCCGCTGCCATCCTTCCAGCGGTCCAAACTGCCATTTCCGCAGCATATTTCGTGCGGTCCAAATGCCGCGAGACCACAAGAACATCCTGCGTGCCCCTCAGCGGCATGACCATCAACAAATCGTCGCTTTGTGGCTGGTCCCACAAGCGTTTCCCCGTCATCAGGTTCAGCGCGATCAATCGCCAATCGGAGTCGCCGGGAAGCTTCACGCGATTCAAAAGCAGCACACCCATTCCGGGCACTTCGAGCATATTTCTGCCGCGCTCGCGGATTTCAAGATCGGTGCTGGTGTGAGTGTTCGATTTCACCTCCGGGAGTTCCCAGAGTTGCTTCCCAGTCAGACCGTCGATCGCCGTCAAGCTATTGCCTGCCTGCACTAGAAGAATTCCGGGCGAGGTGCGCACATACCAGGAAACGTCTTTTCGGAAATCCTTTTTCCAACGGAAGTGCAGCGATTGCGGGCAGGCGGCATCCGCGAAGAAACACAAGAAGAAAAATAAGACGAGAAGTTGGAGCGCACCTGGGCGTCTTCTAGGGGATGGCGGTGTCGGTTTGAAGAAGATCACAAGAAACTTCCAGAGTTGCCTTCAGTCTATCACCACGTACCTGCGCAGTCACTCCCACGGATATGCTGTTTCCGGCATCCACTCGGGCGGTTGACGCGCTGGCGAGGATTTACCGTGGTTATGTTCTTGGTGTAGTGTTCTTCGATGCAAAACCTGCCAAGCAAATTGCTTTTAGGTCTCTTGACCCTACTGACGGCGGTGTTTAG
>CAYOOS010000358.1:0-4924 GCA_964405585.1 uncultured Acidobacteriaceae bacterium
CAAGAGCATGCTGCTCCCCAGCGTCATTTTCGAGGAATTGGGCTTGAAGTATTACGGGCCCATCGACGGCCACGACATGCCCACGCTGATCCACACGCTCGAATCCCTGAAGCGCCAGAAACGGCCTACCCTGCTCCATGTGCTGACCACAAAAGGTAAGGGTTTTGAGCCGGCCATGCGCAAGCAGAAAAAATTCCATGGGCTCGGCCCTTACGACCCGGAAACGGGCGAAACGCAGCCGTCCGGAAAACCGACGTATTCCGAAGTGTTTGCCGAGACGCTGATTAAACTTGCGGACCGCGATCCCAACATCGTGGCCATTACCGCGGCCATGCCGAACGGCACCATGCTCGACCGCTTTCAGGCGCGGCACCCCGGAAAATATTTCGATGTGGGCATCGCCGAAGAGCACGCCGTGCTTTTTGCCGCGGGCCTTGCCTCCAAGGGATTGAAACCGGTTGTAGCCATCTATTCCACTTTCCTTCAACGCGCTTTCGATCCCATCGTTCACGACGTCTGCCTGCAGAATCTTCCGGTGATTTTCTGTATGGACCGCGGCAGCCTTTCCGGCGACGATGGCCCCACGCATCACGGCCTCTTCGACATCAGTTATCTCCGCGGCATCCCCAATATCGTGCACATGGCGCCGAAGGATGAAGACGAGCTAGCGGACATGCTTTACACGGCAACGCTCCACGATGGGCCGATCGCCATCCGTTACCCGCGCGGCGCCGGCCAGGGCGTCGAACTAAAACCCTTTCCCATTGCCATCGCCATCGGCAAGGCGGAGATTATGCGCTACTCCGAAAGCGATCGTGTGGCGATTTTCGCTTTGGGCGCCATGGTTCCGCTGGCCGAGGAGATTGCCGCGCGACTCGAAAGACAGGATGTGAGTGCGGCGGTGATCAACGCGCGTTTCAGCAAGCCGCTCGACACCCAGACGCTGGAGTTTTTTGCCCGCAACGTGGATGTCATTCTAACTCTGGAAGATCACGTTTTGATGGGTGGCTTTGGCAGCGTGGTGCTCGAAGAACTCAATAACTTGGGCATTCAGAAGCCGGTCGAACGCATCGGCTGGCCCGACCAGTTCATCGAACATGGCAAGCCCGAGCAATTGCGCGCGAAATATGGCCTTACCGTCGAGGCCGCGCTCGATAAATTGCGTCCACACCTGCAACTCCGCGAAGCGCTTCGCGCTCCCATTCCGTTCCGCGCCGCTTCTCACTAGCGTCGTGCCCCAATTACTGCGCAACATGTTTCCCGGTAAAGTTGACACTCGGCGCGACGCAAAGTAAGGTTTCCAAAGCTAATTTTCCTGCAAATCGTGAAGGAGCAAAACCCGTCATGAGTTCTTTCCGCCACTCCGCCGCCCCATCCCGTCGTGTGCTCCTGCTTCTTTGTGCCGCGCTGCTCGCTCTGCCAGCGCTTCTTCATGCGCAAGCAAAGCCCGATACTCCCCCCGCGTACGACGTCAAGGCGCACTACACCAAATACGAATTCCGCATCCCCATGCGCGATGGCGTGAAACTCTTCACCTCCGTGTACGTGCCCAAAGACACCTCCCAGGCCTATCCCTTCCTCATCAATCGCACGCCCTACAGCGTCTCTCCCTATGGCGCGGATCAATACCGCAGGTCGCTCGGGCCCAGCGAAAGTTTTGAGCGCGACGGATTCATCTTCGTGTATCAGGATGCCCGCGGCCGTTTTATGTCCGAAGGCGATTTCGTGGAAGTCACACCCCACAAGGAGATCAAAAAGTCCGCTACAGATGTGGACGAAAGCACCGATTGCTACGACACTATCGAGTGGCTGCTGCACAACGTCCCCAACAATAATGGCAAGGCGGGCATCTACGGCATCTCTTACGACGGCTTTTATACCGCCGCCAGTATCATTAACTCGCATCCCGCGTTAAAAGCGGCGTCGCCGCAAGCGCCGGTCACCGACCTTTATATGGGTGATGACGCCTACCACAATGGGGCTTTCATGCTCCAAGCCAATTTTGGGTTCTACGTGCTTTTCAGGCCCCGAACCGAAATCGCGCCCGCCCCGGAGAATTGGCCTCCGAGCTTCGATTACGGCACAGCCGACGGCTACGATTTCTACCTTCAGGCTGGCACTCTCGCCAACCTCAGGGAACGCTACCTGAAAGACAACACGGCTTATTGGGATGACCAGGTCAAGCATTCCAACTACGACGATTGGTGGAAAGCGCGCAATATTTCAGCATTCATGAAGAATGTGCACTGCGCTGTGCTCGCGGTTGGGGGATGGTTTGACGCCGAAGATCTCGTTGGTCCCGGAAAAGTCTTTCGGGCCGTCGCCAAATTCAATCCTGATACTCCGGACACGCTGGTGATGGGGCCATGGGTCCATGGCGGCTGGGCCCATGGAGATGGCGATCACCTTGGCGACATCAACTTCGCCAACAAAAATTCACCGTTCTTCAACGACAACGTGCTGCTGCCATTTTTCCGCCAGTATCTGAAGAGCGAAGGCAACGCCAATCTGCCACGCGCATTCATGTTTGAAACCGGCACGAACGTCTGGCGCCGCTACGATTCCTGGCCGCCGAAGAATACCCAGCCTCGCTCGCTCTACCTTCGCGCGGGCGGAAAGCTCTCCTTTGACCCGCCGACGGAGTCCTCCAGCAGCTTTGACGAGTACGTCAGCGATCCCGCGCATCCCGTTCCGTTCGTGAATTTCCCGTCGCTTGGGGTGCCGCAGACTTATATGGATGCTGACCAGCGCTTCGCCGCCAAGCGGCCGGATGTGCTGGTCTACCAGACTGCCCCGCTCGATGAAGACGTCACCGTCTCAGGCGCCGTCTCGCCGCACCTGTGGGTATCCACCTCGGGCACCGATTCCGATTACGTCGTGAAGCTCATCGACGTTTATCCCAACGATTTTCCGAATCCCGATCCCAATCCGAAGGAAGTAAAGATGGGTGGTTCCGAACAGCTGGTGCGCGGCGAACCCTTCCGTGGGAAATTCCGCAACAGCTTCGAGAAGCCCGAGCCCTTTGTTCCCGGCCAGCCTACCGCGCTCAATTTCGCCTTGCCGGATATCAATCACACGTTTCGCCGCGGCCATCGCATCATGGTGCAGATCCAAAGCACCTGGTTTCCACTGGTGGATCGCAACCCGCAAAAATTCGAGAATATTCCCGATGCCACCGAGGCCGATTTCCAGAAGGCTACCGAGCGCGTGTATCACTCAAAGTCCAACGCCTCCGCGTTCGTTCTTCCCATACTGCACTGAAACGTGCAGCGCGGGTTGAAGACCTTGCGTATTGCTTGGAATAATTTTTCTGGGAAGGGAATTCGTTTACTGGTTTCTGCAGCAGGGTCTAGAACAATCCGGGAATCTTCAAACCCGCCATACCGGGTATGCCGCCGGCAAGGCTCTTCATTTGGTTGGCCAGCTCTTCATCCACGCGCCGCGCCGCTTCATTCACCGCGGCCCGCACCAAATCCTGCAGCATCTCCTGGTCCTTGCTTGCAAACACTTCCGGCTCGATTCTCACGTCCAGCACTTGCTTCTGGCCGTTCATCTTCACCATGACCATGCCGCCGCCGGCGGAAGCCTCCACCGCGACGGAGTTCACTTGCCGTTGCAGGTCTTCCTGCACCTGCCGCAGCCGCGAAAGCATCTGTTGGAGAGCGTTGACTTCCATAATTTTAAAGCCCCACCTTTCAGTGCGACTTCACTCCTCTTCGCGCCGCCGCACTTCGGAAATTCTTCCTCCGAATCGCTGCAGCATGGACTTCACCATCGGATCGTTCTCAAACTGCGCCCGCATTTCCTGCGTCGCCGATGCCGCGCGTGCCGAAACTGAAGCATTCGCCGCACCAGTTTCGAGTCTAGCACAGACGCGCACCGCGCGCCCTAGTACCTTGTTCGATGCGGCACGAATCTTCTCCAGCGTGTCGCGCCCTTCGATTAATCCGGCGAATGTGCTCTTCTCCGGCGGAAAACAAATTCGCAATTCGCCGCCTTCCAGTTCCCAGCGCGACGCGTGCTCCAGCAGTTCCGCGATAAATTTCTGCTGCGCCTGAATCGCGGATTTAATTTCGGCGACTTGCTCCATCGTCAGCCCCGCCACCACCAATTCCGCCGCTGCGGTTTTGATGGGCTCGGGAGACGGAATGGATGCTTTTTCGTTGGGTGCCGCAACCGCGCTTGTTTGTTTCGCAGGTTCTGGCGTGCGTGCCGGCGCCACTGCGGTTGCAATGCCGCTTGCGCCCCACGCGCTTGCCGCCATCGGCTTCGCTTCTGACTGTAGCGAAACGGCGCTTGCCGATGCTGACTGCGAGGAGAGCGTCGGAGTTGCGGATCCTGATCCCGTACCTCGCGGTCCCGCTCCGCCTTGCGAACCGCTGCCTGCGCCGCCGCGCGTTTGCGCCAGTAATTCCTCCAGCGGAGCCAGTCGCGCCGCGTTCACCATGCGCAGCAATCCCATTTCCAGGTGCACGCGCGGATCGGATTTATGCCGCAAATCGTTTTCCGTTTGCAGAAGAATCTGGAAGTAGCGCGTCAGATCTTCTTCGCTGAAAAGCGCCGCGGCTTTCGCCAGCCCCGGCCGTTGCTCCGGCGTGGCGGCAATCAAATCCGAATCCGCGCCGCACACGCGGGCGATGAGCAGGTTGCGCATGTGGCGAATCGCTTCACGGCAGAAGTGCTGGAGATTGCGCCCTTCTTTCTGGAAGGTGTGCACGAGGCCCAGCGCGCGTTCCGCCGATTGCCCGGCGATGGCTTCCACAAGTTCGCGCAAGGCATCCTCGGGCACAACGCCGAGAAGATTGCGCACCGGCTCATCGTGAATGTCGTCGCCGCAATACGCGCGGGCCTGCTCCAACAGCGAGAGCGCGTCGCGCATGCTGCCTTCCGCCATGCGCGCCATCACGGAAAGCGCGCCATCGTC
>CAYOOS010000359.1:0-4888 GCA_964405585.1 uncultured Acidobacteriaceae bacterium
TGGATCGCCCCCTGAGATTCCGTCCGCGTATAGCTCAACTCGCACTGCATGAGTGTCAAGGCCGTTTAGATAAACCTGAATCTCAAATAGGTGCTGCTGGCCACGAGTTTCAACTTTCACTTCGCCGAAACGCAGCGCGTCCCATTTCTGTGACAAATTATGCTGCCAATCGACCACTTGACTGCCGAATGCGCCTTGGTTTGCCACGCGCTCACGGTAGGCGCTCGCAGCGGGGAGGTAGCGTTCCTCGGTATACTCGCGCACCGCCCGGTGGGCAGAGAACCGCGGTGTCAGTTGCGCCATACTTTCGCGCATACGCTTGACCCAATTGGTGGGAATGCCGTCTTTTCCTCGGGCATAAAACTCCGGGATTACATCCTGCTCAAGCAGGTTGTACAGGGCTTCGGCTTCGGCCGCGTCCCAGGCCGGATCGTCCCCATGTTCCCGGCCGTCACCCAACGCCCAACCAACCTCCGGCGTATACGCTTCGGCCCACCAGCCATCCAACTCCGACAGATTGATGCCACCGTTGACGAGCACTTTCATCCCGCTCGTACCGCAGGCTTCCCAGGGCCGTCGTGGGGTATTGATCCAGACATCGACGCCTTGCACCAGATGTCCGGTCAAATTCATGTCGTAATCGCTGAGGAACATCACATGGGGGCGCGCCTCAGGCTGCCGGATGAACTGAATCCATTGCTGGATCAAAGCCTGTCCCGCATGGTCCGCCGGGTGCGCCTTTCCGGCGATAATCAGTTGTACCGGACGCCCGGAATTACGCAAGATGCGAAGCAGCCGCTCCCGGTCATGCAGTAGCAAGTCCGGTCTCTTGTATGTCGCGAACCGCCGCGCAAAACCCAGCGTCAAAGTATTGGGATCGAACAGATGCTTCGCCTCGTCAATCGCCTTAGGCGACGCGCCAGAGGAGGCCAGTAGTCCGGATAATCGCTCGCGAGCATAATCAACCAGCGATTTGCTTGCAGCGGTGCGGAATTGCCATAACGCGCTGTCGGAGACCCGGCGAATTTCTTGCTCCAGGTTTTCCGTTGTCCCGAGCCAACGTCCTTTTCCGCAGGCGCCTGTCCAGAGATCGTCAGCTGCCGCCGAGTCCCAGGTTGGCATATGTACTCCGTTCGTCACGTGTCCGACGGGTACTTCTTCCTCCGGCCAGTGCGGAAAAAGACGAGCAAAGAGCTGCCGGCTGACTTTCCCGTGCAAGCGGCTAACGCCGTTCACCGCGCCGCTACCTCGGATTGCCAGGTACGCCATATTGAACTTTTCCGACGTGTCATTCGGATTCTGACGGCCCAAGGCAAGCAAATCATTGAGTTTTATATTGAGTTTCTCCTCTGCATACCTTCCGAGATATTGCTCGATGAGCGCCGGATCGAACAGATCGAAGCCCGCAGCCACTGGCGTGTGCGTGGTGAAGAGATTCCCCGCTCGAGTTACCGCTAGCGCAACTTCAAAAGACTTTCCAGTTTCTTTCATGAAGTCCCGGGCGCGCTCCAACGTAGCAAAGGCAGCGTGTCCTTCGTTCAGGTGGCAGACTTCAGGTCTTATTCCCAGCGCACGCAGCAACCGCCAGCCACCGATTCCTAGAAGCATTTCTTGCTCGAGGCGCAACTCCGGACCACCCCCGTACAACTCGCTGGTGATCCCTCGACGCGCGGGAAAGTTCGCCACATCATTGCTATCCAGCAAGTACAGCTTGACTCGCCCAGCCTGGACCTGCCATGCGCGCAGCCAGACGGAGTAACCAGGCAGTGCGATCTCCAGGCGCAACCATTCGCCGTTGGGTTGGCGCACCGGCGTAATCGGCAGCTGTCCGGGATCGTTGTATGGGTAAAGTGCCTGCTGCGCTCCGTTCTTGTCGATCTCCTGGCGAAAATATCCTTGTTGGTAGAGAAGTCCCACTCCGATCACCGGAACGCCAAGATCGCTAGCTGCTTTAAGTTGATCGCCTGCCACATTGCCAAGTCCGCCCGAGTAGATAGGGAGCGCTTCACTCAACATAAATTCCATGCAGAAATATGCGACGCAAGTTAAAGGGGATTGCGGATGTTTTTGCTGAAACCATGCGGGCGTGTCTGCCTGTTGACGCTTGGCGCGCAGATGGTCGTCCACGTTCTTACGAAAAGCTGGATCGGCCAGCACGCGTTCGAGTCGGTCCCGCGAGACCGTCTGCAGCACCACCCAAGGATTTTGAGTCAGGCCCCACAGGATGGGATCGAGCGCGCGCCAGACTACATCGGTGGCATGATTCCACGACCAGCGCATGTCCAATGCAAGCTCAGCTAGAGAATCGAACCCCTCGATTTCCGTAGGCAGAAGGCTGTAGAGTGGGTGGCTTACACGTGAATGTTGAGTCATGTTCTTCGCTCCGACTTCGTTCGGGACCGAATCCTCGAATGCATCGATTCGCGTTCCCCTCGTTACGCCACGTTTCCTTTGCCCCGCTCCGGTACCGTCGCCGCCAAAGCATCGCTTACAACCGTTTGCGCTTCTTGCAGGATGAGGCGCAGATGATCCTCTCCCTGGAAGCTCTCCGCATAAATCTTGTAAATATTTTCGGTCCCCGATGGGCGCGCCGCGAACCAACCGCTTTTGGCGATCACCTTCAACCCACCAATGGGAGCACCGTTGCCCGGCGCGTTGGTGAGGACCGTTTGAATTTTTTCGCCAGCCAGCTCGGTCAGCTTTACTTGGTGAGATGAGAGTCTCGCGAGGCGTTCCTTTTGATCCGGAGTCGCGGCGGCTTCAACGCGGTCATAGACCGGCTCACCGAACTCGCGCGTGAGTTCATGGTAAATTTCACCGGGATCACGGCCCATCCGGGCCGTGATCTCCGCCGCCAGCAAAGCCGGGACAATCCCATCCTTGTCCGTAGTCCAAACCGTGCCATCGAGGCGGCTAAACGATGCCCCGGCACTCTCTTCGCCGCCGAAGCCAAGCGAACCATCGAGTAGGCCATCGACAAACCACTTGAATCCAACCTGCACTTCGTAAAGCTTCCGGCCGATCTTTGCCGTGACGCGATCGATCATCTGGCTACTCACCACCGTTTTGCCTACCGCCACTTCTTTGCGCCAATTCGGCCGGTGCTCGAAAAGGTAGAAAATCGCCGCGGATAGGTAGTGATTGGGGGCCAGCAATCCAGCGCTCTTGGTGACAATGCCGTGGCGATCATGATCAGTGTCGCAGGCGAAGCTAAGGTCAAAGCGGTCCTTCATCCCTATCAATCGCTGCATCGCGTAGACCGAGGAAGGGTCCATCCGTATCTGACCGTCCCAATCCACCGTCATAAAACTGAATGTCGGATCGACTACCTCATTCACAACGGTCAGGTTCAAGCCGTATCGCTCGGCTATCGGTGCCCAGTAGTGAACGCCGGCCCCGCCGAGAGGATCAACGCCGATATGGAGCTTTGCCCCGCGAATGGCATCCGTATCGACAACGCTCGCGAGATCAGCAATATAGGTATTAAGGTAGTCGTGCCGGTGCGTCGTGGAGGCGTGAAGAGCTTTTTCGAAAGCGATCCGCTTTACGCCCTGCAGCCGAACTTCGAGAAACTCGTTTGCTTTCGCCTGTATCCAGTCCGTG
Source organism: uncultured Acidobacteriaceae bacterium (assembly GCA_964405585.1). GTDB lineage: Bacteria > Acidobacteriota > Terriglobia > Acidiferrales > UBA7541 > Acidiferrum. The sequence continues at coordinate 3,604 of CAYOOS010000359.1, forward strand.
ACGATGCCCTCTGCCGGGCCACCGTTTGGAGGATTGTATTTAAAGCCACCGTCATGTGGCGGGTTGTGCGACGGAGTGATGACGATTCCGTCGGCAAGTCCTGATTTTCTCCCACGGTTGTATCTGAGAATCGCGTGGGAGATGGCGGGAGTAGGTGTATATTCGTCGCCTTCCGCGAGCATGACATCAACGCCGCCCGCGGCCAGAACTTCCAGCGCGCTCGCCAGCGCCGGCACAGACAGCGCATGAGTGTCCATGCCAAGAAAGAGTGGCCCATCGATCTTGTGCTGCTTCCGGTACAGGCATATCGCTTGAGTGATGGCCAGAATATGCCATTCATTAAAGGCTCTTTCGAATGCTGATCCACGATGACCTGAAGTGCCGAAGGCAACCCTTTGTGCCGGCACGGATGGATCAGGCACCTCTGTATAGTAGGCCGTCACAAGCTTGGGTATGTTCACTAGTATGGATCGAGGGGCTGGCTTACCTGCCAGAGAATTTATTTTCATCACAGTCTCGCGAGCCGTTCGCGGCCGTTGCAGTGCATCCAAACCGATCGCCCGAGCGATCCGCAATGCTTCAAAGTATTGTTTTTCATGTTCTAGCCTCCGCGACTTCCAACGCCGCGACTTTGCTCAAGCGGCGACAGTGTCGCTCGGCGCCACTGAATCGTGCTTTGAGGAAGGTCTTGACCAGATCCCATGCGAACGTAGCAGCGACAACACGGCCACCTAGGCAGATCACGTTCATGTCGTCGTCCTCGACGCCCTGATGGGCGGAAAAACTCTCATGGATCAGACACGCCCGCACGCCCGCCACCTTGTTTGCGGCAATGCACGCACCCACACCACTACCGCAGATAGCTATGCCACGATCCACCTCACTGCGAGCAACCGCCCGGGCCAGGGGCACGACAAAATCCGGATAGTCGTCATCCAGCTTCAAGCGATTGTCTCCAAAGTCAACCACTTCATAGTGAGCCTCGCGCAGCATCCCGGTCAGATACTCCTTCGCTGCAAACCCACCATGATCGGCGGCGACACCAACGCGCTTCACAGTTGCTGTTTGCACTGTCCGCAAATCAGACATTGTTCTTCTCCAGGAGACACGCGCTTGCTTGCGGTATTCAACTGAATATGCATGTAGCTGGGCAAGGCCTATCGAGACAGCCTTGCCCACTCAATTCGCAGAGAGCCTAAACTGTGGCCGCCGCAGCCAATCCACCTTTATGCAACATGCATAGGGCAGGATGGGTAGTTTCGGTGATGATCTTCTTCGCCTTCGT
>CAYOOS010000360.1:0-4866 GCA_964405585.1 uncultured Acidobacteriaceae bacterium
AGTGAAATCGCAGCACGGGAATGCCAAACTGGTCGACAACTTCGGGATCGATCTCACAGTAACTGTCTGGGTTGGCAACCATCTCTCCGCGCCCCGCGAAATCCACGCTGGCGCCATATTGTTTGCGGCAGGTACGCTTCAACTCCGCACCGTAGCCTTCGAATTCGTCACAAACATCGTCAAACATGCCTGCGCCGGGCATTTCCCTGCCTCCCCCGATCTCGATGTGGTAGCCGCGGGGAAACTCATTTTTGCGATCGAACTTCCACCAGGGGATGTACATGTGCATGCCGCCGGTGCCATCGTGATTATGAGGCGGAATTGTTTCCATCTGTGGCACATCGCCCCAGCCGCTGCTGCCGACGGAATCAGTCAAGTTGCGTCCCACTTGGCCGGAGGAATTGGCCAGCCCATCGGGAAACATCTTTGACCGGGAGTTCAGAAGCAGACGCGCCGATTCGCAAGCGCTGGCCGCAACAACGATGGCGCGTGCCATCACGCGTTTTTCGGTGCGCGTGGACTTGTCAATGTAGGAGACGCCGGTGGCCTTGCCGTGCGGGCCGACAAGAATTTCCCGCGCCATCGCGCCGGTGAACATCGTGAGCCTGCCCGTTTGCAGAGCGGGCGGAATCATGACCTGACTTGAACTGAAATTCGATGCCGTGGTGCACCCACGGCCGCACTGGCCGCAGTAGTGGCACGCAGGCCGCCCGTTGAGCGGTTTGGTCAGAATGGCGAGCCGCGAGGGAATGCAGGTGATGTTGAGCTTGTCGCAGGCTTTCTTGATGAGCAGTTCGTGGCAGCGAGGCTTGGGCGGCGGCAGAAAAATGCCATCCGGCGCATTGGAGAGATTTTCCCGGGTGCCGAAAACACCGATGTACGATTCCACCTTGTCGTAGTAAGGCGAGAGGTCGTCGTAGGAGATGGGCCAATCTTCGCCGAGGCCATCGCGTGTCTTCGACTTGAAATCGACCGGGGCAAAACGCAGAGCGATGCGGCCCCAGTGATTCGTGCGGCCTCCAACGATGCGCGAACGAAACCACTGGAAATTGGAGCCGGGCGCGGAGGTGTAGGGCTCTCCTTCGATCTTCCAGGCACCATTCGGCGCAAGAAACTCGCTGAAATTATCCGCGGCTTTCCCGCCCACGCCAACGCCGCGGTGTGGCAATTCATAGGGCCACACGAACATCTTGAAGTCTTTTTCGGGATTCAGCGAAGGCCCTGCCTCCAGCAGCACAACGCTCAGGCCACCTTCCGTCAAAAGTTTTGCAGCCACACCGCCGCCTGCGCCGGAACCGATAACGCAGACGTCATAAGTTTTGGGAGCGCGCATCACCTGGGCCATCGAGGGTCCTCATGACTCCGAATTATTTGCAGCTTAGAAAGGTGTGGAACAGCATAGCCTAAAGTGATTCAGCAGCGAAGTGAAGAAGAGTGCGTCGCTCAGAAGCCATCGCATTCGTTCACGATAACGCCAGAATGCCTGCAGCCGCGCGGTTTTAGGTTCTTTGCGAGTGGCCTTCCGCGCCGCATTTTTCGGCAAGTTCTCGAGCCGCGCGCAGGGAGGCTACCACTTCCCCGGTAGCAATAAACTCCATGGCTACATAGCGGGAATAGTTTAGCTGGCCGAGTTTCCGGTAGATATTCGCGAAGTTGATTTCGCCCGTGCCCGGCTCGTGGCGCCCGGGAACATCCGCGATATGCACGAGGCCGAGGAGATCCATGTTTTTTTCCAGTTTGGCGATCAGGTTACCCTCAGCAATCTGCTCGTGGAAAAAATCACAGAGCATCTTGACGCGCGGGTGGCCTGTTTCGCGCACAACCTGGAAACCTTCGGCAACGGAAGTGAGAAAGTATTTCGGGTTTTCTTCCGGATCGATGTTCTCCAGCAGAATCTCGACGTTCTGCGTCGCGGTAAGATCAGCGATGCGTTTCAGGCTATCCACACAATTGGCGTGCATCTGCTCGTGGGACAACGCGGAAACGCGGTCACCGGTAAGAAGGATGAGGCGCGAGCACTCGAATTCCCCAAGAACGGGGAGGATGGTGCGAACTTCCGCAAGCAAGGATTCGCGCTCAGCGGGATCACAGAGGCTGGCATGAATACCGCTGCTGGCATCCACCACCAGGCCCAATTGATGAAGTTGCCGGCACGCGCGAACGAGATCGTCCTTGGACCAGCCACCTTGCCATTCGCCAACGAGCTCGACGGCGTGGTACCCCGCATCCGCGACCTTGGCAATGCGCTGCTCGAAAGGAAGCTTCGGCTCGACAGTCCAGAGCATCACGGACAACGAAAATGGCGGGGCAGGAGACGGAGAATCGAAGAGCCGCTCTCCCCCGGAAAGAGTGGAAGGGCGCCCAACCGCAGCGCCCAATCCCGCAACTGTACAAGAGTTCACAAATTCGCGGCGATTCAACTCAAGCTCCCAGTATTTCGCTGCGAACGTTTTTCAGGACGTAGGCGGCTCGTTCGACGCCAACTTCCCCGGTGAGGATGGGATCCTCGTTTTCGATGCTGAGAATGCCCTCGTAGCCAACGTCCATGTAGGCCTGGATGATGGACTTCCATACCGATGCGCTGTGGCCATAGCCGACGGCACGGAAAGCATCGGAAGCCATGGGAAGATCGCTGGATTCGAAGACGAAGTTGAGCACGCCGTATTTCGCCACGTTTTCCGGGTAGAGGACGGTGTCTTTCATGTGCGCGTGGAACAGGGCGCCCTGCTTGCCGAGGAAATGGATCACTTCAACCGGATCACAGCCCTGCCAGAAAAGGTGGCTCAAGTCGCAGTTGGCGCCAATCTCTTCGCCAACGGCTTCGCGAAGCCGCATCAATGTCCGGGGATTGTAAACGGCAAAGTTTGGATGCATCTCGAAGGCCAGGCGATGAATGCCGTGTTCGCGCGCAAATTTGGCCGCTTCTTTCCAGTAGGGAATGATCTTTTCTTTCCACTGCCAGCTCAACATCTCGTCGTATTCTGGCGGCCAGCGATAGGTAATCCAATTCGGCTGCGTATCCGCGGGCGAACCTCCCGGACAACCAGAGAAACCCACAATCACTTTCACGCCAATGCGTTCGGCGAGCAGCACGGTCTTCTTAAATGTCTCCCTGTCCGTGGCGGCGTGCTTGGTATCGGGATGTAGAGGATTGCCGTGGCAGCTCAACGTGGCGACGCGCAGTCCGTGGTCTTCAAATTTCTTGAGCCATGCTTTAGCCTTCGCGGGATCGGCGAGCAATTCATCCACCGGGCAGTGCACAGAGCCCGGATATCCGCCTGTGCCGATTTCCATGGCTTCGAGTCCGAGCGCGCTGACTTTTTCCAGCATGGCATCGAGGGAGAGATCTGGGTAAACCGGATCGAACACGCCGATGGGAATTTTGCGCTTACTTGCAGTACTGCCTTGCGGAACGCGAGGCGATTCCGCGGAGACAGAAGAGGCTGCGGCCGCCAGAGGTGTAGTCATTGGCAGTGCAGCGGCGGCAAGCAAGCCAGTACCACTAGTGGCAAGAAACTTTCTACGATCCAGCGTAAGTTCTGAATTAGGGGGCACAAAACGCTTCGCGGACATTGGAGGACCTCCAGAAGGTCATGAAAGATGGGTAAAGAGAATTCCAGCCGCATTATACGCCGTAGGAATCGGCGAAGAGACACAAAAGTGCGGCAGGATCACCTTTGGGGGCGAAGAGATTCGAGAGCAGGGACGGAAACTGCCACGGTAATGGCGCGCTCTGGAGGCATCTTGGAATTCTGCAGCGCGTCAACAAGCATCTCGACGGCCTGGCCCGTGTTGGGCGGAATATAGATGGTCGCGGCCAGGATTCCGCTGCGCACCCAGGCTTGTCCCGTTTTCGGAAGCCCGTCGCAGCCCAGGCAAGGAATACCCAGCCAGCGTTCCCGTTCAGTCTCCGTGGGCAACTCCTGAAATGCTTTCCGCGCGCCCATCGCCATGGAATCATCCTGGGCGGCAACCAGATCGATATTGGTTTTCTGCGAGGTGGTAAGTTTCAGCCAGGAACGAACCGCGCGTTGCGAACTTTCTTCCGTCCACTGGCCCTTCAACATGATGAGGTGGATGTTGGCGGGCTTGGCTTCCTGCATACCCAAAGTACGCTCCTTGGCCGCTGAGTTTTCCGAGGGCCCCTGGATGTAGAGGACGGAGCCTCCCGTGCGGAGGAGCGCGGCGCACTGGCGTCCCTGGATGCGCCCGATTTCAACGTGATCGGAAGTTAAGCAGAACACCGGCGCTTTATTGGCCGCGCGCAACTCTGGAATATAGTTGGCATCGCGATTGAGAACTGCCCAGCCGATTCCGGAACCTACAGCGGCACGAGCCACCTGGGGCAGTGCCGTGCCTCCAACCGGCTCGAAGACAATGGCATCCGGGCGATCCTCCGGAGCGGCTTGAATGGCCTTCAGGATTTGCGAGCTTTGGTTGATGGCATCGTTGTCCGCGTAGACAATTTGCACGTCCACGCCGAATTTTCGCGCGGCTTGCTCCGCGGACTGTGCCTGCTCTATCTGATAGTCGTTTTCGTTGGTTGTCAGGGAAACAAGGAACTTTAGCTTGGGCATCGTGCCACCGGGATTGGAACTTCCTTATTACGATACACCCGGAGGAGGAGAAGTGAAGGGGAACCTTTGGCGTTGTGACATGAAGTGATACCGTCGCTCTTCGGTCAGAGTCGTCGCTTGGAGTCCAGTAAACGGTGCCGGTTCAGACGGTCGACGCAACACGGTTCAATACATTGATTCGACCATGCTTCCCCGGGAGAAGCGATCTGTCTGGCTGCACTTGGTCAAAACCTAGCCAGGGTTGTGTTCCGGCTGATCTAGCCCTAACTAGGGATTTAGGTTTTGTTAT
>CAYOOS010000361.1:0-4865 GCA_964405585.1 uncultured Acidobacteriaceae bacterium
TCCAAAGACCAACAACAACACCGGAAGCAACATAGCGATTCTGCCGAAAGTTAAACTCCGCATGGGGCAAACCTCCAAAATCCATCGAATGCAACCTAGGGACCCATCCGTGACAATGTCAAACACATCAGCTTGGCACATTTCGTTTCCCAGTGCAAAAAGCATTTAAATCTACATTTTTGATTGGGCTCGGGGTTTTCCATGTTCCCTCGCTCCTTGACGAATCTTTAGGTTAGAATGTGCGACGGACACCCACACAATGAAAACTTGCGTTGCCATCTACCCCGGCTCGTTTGATCCCGTCACGAACGGCCATCTGGACTTGATCGAACGCGGCGAAAAAATGTTCGATCGCCTGATCGTCGCGGTGCTGAAGAACCTGGAAAAGGAGCCACTGTTTTCCGTGGCCGAGCGCGTCGAAATGCTCCGCGAAGTCACGAAAAAATGGGATTGCGTAGAGGTGGAACCCTTCGAGGGGTTGCTGGTGGATTATGCCCGGCACCGCGGTGCCTCTGTCATCCTCCGTGGGATTCGCGCCATTTCCGACTACGAATACGAGCTCCAGATGGCCTTGATGAACCGCAAGCTTGAGCCGCGCATGGAAACCGTCTTCATGCTGCCTAGCGAAGCCTACAGCTACTTGAGCGCCAAAATCGTCCGGGAACTCGCGCAACTCGGCGGGCCACTGACCGGTCTAGTCCCCTCGATCGTCGAACAGCGCCTGCGCACGAAAGTCTCTTGAATGTCCGCAGTGCGCTTCCCGAGCGTAACCGTGACAGGACTCTTGGTTGCACGTCACAAGAGCTACTTCGTTTGCACGCGCTTCGCGATTGAAATTCTTCCCATTTTCCTGAAAACTGTAGAGCTATCTCTGTTAGCTTGCTCTGGGGAGTGACTGTGCATCTTACCGATCGCATCAACCGCATCCAGATTTCGCCGACCGCGGCGGTCATCAGCGCCGCGGATCAGCTCAAAGCCAAAGGCGTGGACATTGCCGACTTCGGCCCCGGGGAACCCGATTTCCCCACTCCCGATCACATCAAAAAGGCCGCCATCAAGGCCATCGAAGAGAATCGTTCCAAGTACACAGCTACAGGCGGAATCATGCCGTTGCGCGAAGCAATCGTGGCCTGGCATAAGCGCGAACTTGGCTCTGATTACATGGCGAAGGAATGCGTGGTTAACGTCGGCGGAAAGCACGCTATTTTCAACTCCATCAGCGTTCTGATCCAGCACGGCGACGAAGTGATTCTTCCCGCCCCCTACTGGGTCAGCTTCCCGGACATCATCAAATACGCCGGCGGAACACCGGTGATCGTGCAAACGCGCGCGGCAGACGGATTCGCAGCTAAAGCCGCGGACATTGAGAAGGCCATTACGCCAAAAACGAAGATGGTCATCATCAATTCACCGTGCAACCCCACCGGCGGGGTGGTCATTCCCCAGGAATACGAGCGCATCCTGGCGCTCTGCACGAAACACAATATCTGGCTGATGGCCGATGAGTGCTACTCGCACTTCGTATACGAACCGCACAAACCGTTTTCCATCGCCAGCGTCAGAGACTCAAAGAGCAATGTCATCGTAATCGGCTCTGTCTCCAAAACGTTTGCCATGACCGGGTGGCGCATCGGCTATACTCTGGCGCCGGAGCCGCTGATTCAGGCCATCATCAAGGTGCAGAGTCAATCCACATCCAACCCGACCTCCATCGCGCAGTATGCGGCGCTCGAGGCTATGCGAGGCACCATGGACACCGTTCCCATCATGCTCGCGGAATACACCGCACGGCGCAAACGCATCGTCGAAGGACTCCGCGCCATTCCCGGCGTCACCTGCGAATGGCCGGGCGGCGCTTTCTATGCCTTCCCCAATGTTTCCGCGCACCTTGGCGAAAGCAAGGACGCTCTTGCAAAGAACTGCACGGACTTGGCGAAATTGCTCCTCGAGCAAGCGCACGTCGCGCTCGTTCCCGGCGAGGCATTTGGCGCTCCGGGCTTTTTGCGGCTGTCCTACGCAACATCGCTGGGGCGCATCGAAGAAGGCCTTCGCCGCTTGCGCAATGCATTCACGCGGGTTGAAGCTGCATCCTGAACCGTGAGCGAACCTCTTCCAGCACGAATTGAACCCTTCTTCAGCCCGCGCCCCTGGGGTGCACGCTCGCTGGCTCCTTATTTCCCAGAAAAAACCAACCTGAAGGAATTGTTAGGCGAGGCATGGCTCACCTGCATGGACCGGCCCATCGCCAATGGCCCCTTCGCCGGAAAATCTTTAGGGGAAAGTTGGCGAGCCATGCCGGTGGACTGGCGTGGCACCCGGATGGGCCACTATTGCGATTTCCCTCTGCTTGTGAAGTTTATCTTTCCCTGCGACATGCTTTCCATCCAGGTCCATCCGGATGACGCTTATGCCGCGAAGTTCGAGCAAGCTGCCGGCGGCCGCGGCAAAACCGAGATGTGGCACATTCTCTCCGCGGAGCCCGGCGCCGAATTGTTGATCGGCTTAAAGCCTGGAGTCACTAAAGAAGTGTTTCGCGAGAGCATCGCCAAGGGCACGGTCGAAGATATGTTCGCGCGCCACCCCGTGCGCCCCGGCGAAACGTATTTCCTTCCCGCAGGCACGCAGCACGCCATCGGGCCTGGCATGATCCTCTGTGAAATTCAGGAATACTCGGATCTCACCTATCGGGTGTACGATTTTGGCCGTGTTGATGCTGCAGGTAAACCCCGCGAACTCCATATCGAGAAGGCGCTGGAAGTGACGAATTTCGCTGCAACGCGTGGTGGAAAGATTTCACCGCTGGCGCTGCATTCGCCCGATGCAAAAAAACAATTGCTGGCCGCATGCGAGTTTTTCGCCACGGAACGCTGGGACTGCGATAGAACGACCCTGATCGAAAGCGACACGGAACGCTTCCAGTTGCTGGTGATTCTGCAGGGTTATGGCAAGCTCCATGACACGGATATTTCTTTCGATTACAAGACCGGCGAATCGTGGTTCATCCCCGCCTCACTTCCGGTCACCACTCTGCAACCTGCGACCGCGACCTCGCTTTTGCGTATCTATGTACCGGAACCCCTCGAGCTGCGGAAACAACTCCGGAGTATGGGCTTCGGCGAAGCAGCAATTTCCCGCGTCCTCGTTGAGTAACACCACATGACCAGACAACTGCTCAGCACTCACGCCATCATCCTCGCCGGAGGACGCGGAACACGTTTCTGGCCGCGGAGCCGAACGCGCACGCCAAAACAATTGCTGAACATCGTGGGTAAAACCACCATGCTGGAGCAAACTGTTGCCCGGCTCCGCCTCATCCTTCCCGCCGATCACATCTGGTCCGTGACCAACTCCGAGCAAGCTGCCGCCTTGCGAAAGCAGCTGCCAGTTGCCGCGCGTCGCCGCGTCTTGACGGAGCCCGTTGGCAGAAACACCGCTGCCGCCATTGCTCTGGCCGCCATTCACGTGCGTCATGCGGCAAAGGGCGACGCGTTGCTCGCCGTTTTGCCCGCGGATCATTACATCGCCCGGCCTGAACTCTACCGGGAAATTATGCGCACCGCGTTTCAGGTAGCTCAGGAGCCGGAACGCATGGTGGTGCTGGGCATCCCCCCAACGCGTCCGGAAACGGGCTTTGGATACGTTGAAAGGATGGGTGAGCCGCTGCAGGTGAACGGATATCCCGTTTACGCCGTCCGGCGCTTCACAGAAAAGCCCCAGCTTGAAATCGCCAGGCAATATATCGCCTCTGGAAACTATCAGTGGAATGCGGGGATGTTTTTCTGGCGTGTTTCCACGTTCCTGGAAGCGCTGAAGAAATTCCTTCCCAAAACGTACGACGCCCTCGAAGCGCTGTCCACGCATATTGGCAAGCGTACCTATGACGCCGCATTGAACAGAATATTCCGGAAACTCGAAAACATTTCGGTGGACTACGCCGTTCTGGAGCGTGCCACGCGTGAAGAAGGCCCCAGCCGTGTTTTCGTAATCCCCGCGGAGATCGGTTGGAGCGACATTGGCTCGTGGGCCGCCGTCTACGAACTCGTCGCAACGCAGCCCGACGAGAATGTATTTGCGGGCGACGGCCAGGCTCTTGACGCCACTGGTAATTTCCTCTGGAGCCCCGATAAATTCGTCGCCGCCATCGGCGTCCGCGACCTCGTTGTGGTTGATACCCCGGACGCACTGCTCATTTGTCCTCGCGAGGAAGCCCAGGACGTCAGCAAAATCGTTAAGGCGCTGGAAGACAAAAAGCTCAAAAAGCTTTTGTGAATGCACATTTGCGGAACAGTCCATTGTGGTATTTGGTCCCTCCCGTGCTTCGCGTATACTCACAAGCAATGACGAACATTAAGTTTGGAACCGATGGATGGCGCGGCGTAATCGGCGAGGATTTCACCTCCGAAAATGCGCGGATTGTTGCCTACGCCATCGCGCGCTATGTCGTCCGAGGAGAAGACGCGCGCAAGGGCGTGTTGATTGGCTATGATCACCGTGAATTGTCGGACCGTGTAGCTGCCGAAATCGCCGAAGTGATCAGCGCAACGGGGACGCCGGTCTGGCTCGTGGACAAGCCTTGTCCGACTCCTGCCATCTCGCTCTTAGTGCGGCAACGCGACGCGGCGGGAGGACTCATGGTCACCGCCAGCCACAATCCTGCGAACTGGAACGGCATTAAATACAAGGCAAGCTTTGGCAGCAGTGCGTTGCCATCCATTGTTGCGCAGATTGAGAAAGAACTTGCGGATGTGCTGCGCACTGGTGTGCCGCCTCTGCCACCGCGAAAAGACATAATTCACTCGATTGATCCACGGGCACCGTATCTCGATACGGTCGAGAAACTCGTGGATTGGGAGAAGTTGCGCGCG
>CAYOOS010000362.1:0-4861 GCA_964405585.1 uncultured Acidobacteriaceae bacterium
AATGGTACGCCGCCGGCGGTGTTGTCGCATTCGATCAGGTATTTCACGACCCGAAAAAGATTCCGCCCGTTTGGGGGATTGATCGAACCTTCCGGCAAGCGGCCAATAAACTTGGCGCGAATTTCCAGATCCCATCGTTGCATGCCGATTTCGTTGATATCGGTCCCGAGATGTTTACAAACGTCTATACGTTTTATTTTGCGTATTTCCCTGATTTTGGAATGTCTGGAGTGACGATTATTTTGCTGATCCTTGGCCTCATTGCTTCTTACGTTTTTCAACTTGCCGCCCACGGAAACCCGATCGCACAAATCGTCTTCGGCATTCTCTTTGCTGATATTGCGCTTTCCGGCTTCGCTGACGAGTTTTTTTTGGGCCTGAATTTCTTGGCCAAGACGCTTTTGTTTACCTACCTACTGTACAGATGGCGGGGTCTTGAATCGCTCCCGAGGCTTCGGTCGAAGGCCGGTCCCGGCCCAGTGTCTCTGGCGACATCCTAGGACTGGTTTCGCGGCAAATTTGGAGATGCGCTCGCCAGGTGGGAAGTAGGGTTCATCCGGTGGAAAAGAAATTCAAAGACCCATGCTGAGAGTCATCGCATACACAGGAGGCCATAACGCACCGTCCCGCGTCCCTCGGGTCCAGCAGTACATCACGCCTCTGAAGGCCTTGGGCGTTGAGATGCTCGAATGCCCCTCCCGCGTCGGGCTCTATCCGCCGCGCGAGTTATGGCGGCGGCCATTCTGGGGACTACAGAACCTCGCGGAGCGGTTGCCCGACGTGTTGCGATCTCGCCGCTACGACCTCTCGTTTTTTCAGCGCGAAATGTTGAGCACGATGGTGACGTGGGAACCGTTTGCGAAAAGGCCGCGGGTCTTCGACGTGGACGATGCCATTTGGATCAACCGCGGCGGGCGATTTGCGCGCCGCTTAGCCAAACTCTGCGATCATGTCATCTGTGGCAACTGCTTCCTGGCGGAGGAATTTTCCAAGTGGAATCCTCGCGTGAGCATTCTTCCGACTCCCGTGGATACGCTCAAATTCTATCCGTGCCCTGTGTCCTCTGATCCGGAACGGACCATCATTGGCTGGATGGGACTGAGCTCCGGGTTCAAGTTCCTTTACGGGATCGAGCCTGCTCTCCGCCAGGTCTTGCGCCTGCACCCGGGCGCAACTCTTCGCATTATCTCGAATGAACCGCCCCGTTTTCAGGAGCTGCCGCAGGGGCAGGTCGAATTCATACGGTGGACGCGCGAGGAGCAGGTTCGCCTGATCCAGGAAATGACCATCGGCATCATGCCGCTGGACAACTCCATCGAGTCGCGAGGCAAGTGCAGCTTCAAAATGCTGCTGTACATGGCTTGCGGGCTTCCTGTGGTTGTCAGTCCCATTGGCATGAATGCCGAGGTCCTGCGCAAGGGCGAAGTGGGATTCGGAGCTTCGAGCCTAGAGGAATGGGTGAGCGCCCTGGACGATTTGATTCGCGATGCGGAGAAACGGCTCGGAATGGGCAAGATCGCGCGCAAGATTATTAAAGCCCACTACAGCCTCGATAGCCTCGCGCCGCAACTGGCCGCCACCCTGCACGCCATCATCGGCGCCGCCGCGCTGCCCGCGAAGTTATTGCCAAACGCTGGCCAAAACTTTACCCAAGAATCTAGTTCACAACCTGTTTCATCGCCCCGATAAAAGCAGCGCTCACTGCTGGACGCGGAAAAACTTCTAACTTATGTGCGGCATTTGCGGATTCATCGATGGCAACAGATCACTCCCGGCAGCCGAGCTGCGCGGCGTCGTCGAGCGCATGTCCAACTCCCTGCACCATCGCGGCCCGGACGATAGCGGCCTCTGGTACGACCCGCGGGCAGGAATTGCACTGGGGCACCGCCGTCTTTCGATTCTGGATCTTTCTTCCGCCGGACATCAGCCGATGTTTTCCTCCACGGGCAGGTTTGTGCTTGTTCTGAACGGCGAAATCTATAATTTCCGCGAACTCCGTCAGGAGTTGCAATCCCTCGGGCACAGCTTCCGCGGAACTTCGGACACGGAGGTCCTGCTGGCCGCGTTCGAGCAGTGGGGTGTGGATGGCGCGCTGCCGCGGTCGGACGGAATGTTCGCCTTCGCCGTATGGGATTCGCTGCATCGGCAATTGACGCTTGCGCGCGACCGCTTGGGTGAAAAACCTCTCTATTACATGCGCACTGACCATTCTTTTGTCTTTGGCTCAGAGCTGAAGGCGCTGCGCTGCCATCCGGATTTTGGCGGAGAGATTGACCGTGACGCCCTCTCGCTGTACCTGCGCCACAACTACATTCCCGCACCCTATTCGATCTATCAAAACGTGCAGAAGCTGCCGCCGGGCACGTCGCTCACTATTTCGGGGTCCGGCGCGCCTGCCGGGCAGCCGGTGGCGTACTGGTCGCTGAAGGAAGTGGCGGAACGCTGCGTGGCGGTTCCTTTTACCGGCTCCCCGGACGAAGCTGTTACGCGTCTGGAATCGCTCCTGAGGGGTGCCGTGCGCCGCCAGATGGTTGCGGATGTGCCGCTGGGAGCATTTTTATCCGGGGGAGTGGACTCCTCGCTGGTGGTGGCGCTGATGCAAGCGCAAAGCAGCCGCCCCGTGAAGACGTTTACGATCGGCTTCGATCGGCCGGACTACGATGAGGCCCGCTACGCCAAAGCGGTTGCCAATTCGCTTGGCACTGACCACACGGAGCAGTACGTCAGCGCGCAGGAGACTCTGGCCGTCATTCCCGAATTGCCTAGTTTGTACGACGAGCCATTCGCCGACTCTTCGCAGATTCCCACGACGCTGGTTTCCCGGCTGGCGCGCCGCTTTGTTACGGTGAGCCTTTCCGGCGATGGTGGCGACGAAATTTTTGGCGGATACCTGCGTTATCCCCTGGCTCGACAGTTGTGGGACAGGATTCGCTGGCTGCCACAGCCGGTTCGCGAAGGGCTTTCCAGTATGCTTGCTTCCAGGACGTTGGGGCACTTGGCCTCTGCTGTTGCGCCGAAGGCCCGTTTCTTTGGCCAATCTGGACGCCCGGGGCCGCTCGCAGACAAATTGGAAAAGCTGGCCGATGTAATTTCCGCGCAGGGCAGGGAAGAACTTTATCGCCGCCTGATTTCCAATTGGCAGCATCCCTCTGCGCTTCTGGTGGGCTCTGGCGAACCTCCCACGGCGCTGACCGATCGCGCACAATGGGCCGCGCTACGCGATTACATTCCCTGGATGATGTTCGCGGACACCGTCAGCTACCTTCCTGACGACATCCTGGTGAAGCTGGATCGCGCCAGCATGAGTGTGGCTCTGGAATCGCGCGTTCCCCTGCTCGATCATCATGTTGTGGAGTTTGCCTGGAGCCTTCCGCTCTCCATGAAACTGCGCAATGAACAGGGCAAATGGATCACTCGTCAAATCCTGCGCAAGTTCTTTCCCCCTGAGATGATGGACCGCCCCAAGCAGGGATTTGCCGTGCCCCTGGATACATGGCTTTGCGGGCCGCTTCGCGATTGGGCCGAAGCCCTTCTGGAGGAGAGGAAACTGCGCGGGGATGGTTTCTTCGATGCAGCGCCCATTCGCAAGAAATGGGAGGAGCATCTCTCTGGCCGCCGCAATTGGAAGGGCCTGCTCTGGAACATCCTCGTTTTTCAAGGTTGGCTGGCGCAAACAAAGAACGAATCCGTCCGTACAGAAGCATGCGTTGTGCGCGCCGGCGCGTGATGGCCGCCGGAACAACTTGATAACCCATGCCCGTTAATTTGCTGCATAGCTGGTTTCATCGCGTGGAAGAAGGCTGGGATCCCATCTCTCCCGCGTACGCCAAAGAGTATGCCGAGTTCGCCTCGCAACAGGACGGAAAGCCCGTCGTGGAACGCCTGGAAGCGGCCGTGGGCGGATTGCAGGGGAAGCGTATTTTGGATCTCGGCGGCGGGCCGGGGCAGTTCAGCGTTCTTTTCGCACAACGCGGAACACGAGTGGTCTGGCACGATATTAGCCGGCAGTATCTGGCCATCGCGCAAAGCCGCGCGGCAGCGGCTGGCGTTTCTCTGGAGTTCTCTCTGGGATACCTGGAAGCGGCGAGCAAGTTCGGCCCCGCCTCGTTCGATGTGGTGTTTTGCCGGGTCTGTTGGTATTACTGCAGAAACGACCGGAAGTTTGCCAAACTTCTCTACTCTCTGGTCAAACCGGGTGGACTTGGCTATCTGGAATGCAACACCCCGGCCTTCTCTAGACCCACTGGCTTCCGCTGGGTGCAGCACTTCCTGAATACATATTTCTGGTGGAAGGTGGGTCATCCGATGCCGCCTCGCGGACGCATCGCGAAACTCATTCAGAAGTATCCCATTCGCTATATGGAGCCGGACTACTCCTCTGAGCTTTGCGACATCGTGTTGTTCCGAAAGAGCGGCTCCTGAAACGAAAATGAGCGCGCAATACCTGATTCGCTTTGACGATTTCTGCCCCACGATGAACTGGGACGTGTGGAACGAGGTGGAAAAGATTCTCCTGGAATGCAACGTTCATCCCATTCTGTCCGTCATACCAGACAATCAGGATGAGAACTTGAAGGTTTCCGAAGCCAGGAAGTCTTTCTGGGAGGATGTTCGCGCCTGGCAAGCCCGCGGCTGGACTATCGGCCTCCACGGCTATCAGCATCTGTACGAGACCAGGGATGCCGGTCTGATCGGCCTGAACGACTTCAGCGAGTTTAGCGGCCTGCGGTTCGACGAACAATCCGGCAAGATTCAGCGTGCGCTCGAGATCTTCTACAGGGAAGAAGTGAAACCCGCCGTGTGGGTGGCACCAGGCCATTCTTTCGATGAAACCACGGTCAAGGTCCTGCGCTCCGCGAAC
>CAYOOS010000363.1:0-4858 GCA_964405585.1 uncultured Acidobacteriaceae bacterium
CGCCTTCGCCGATTTCCAGCGCGCGTATGCAGAGATGCAAGCCTGCCGTGCCGGAACTTACGCCGATGGCGTGCGCCGCGCCCGCGCAATGGGCTATGGCGTCTTCAAACTCTACAAGCTTTGGACCCAGGCTCAGGTGCGGAGTGCGCAGGACCGCGGTAACGGCGTCGATGTCATCCTGAATTATGTCCGGAGCGGAGAGGGGAATTCTCATCGGGCACTTGATTTGGCGGCGCGGTCTGCAACGCTGATCGGCGGGGCGTGACGTTTCAAGAGCAACTCCGGCGTCAGGGGAATGCTGGTCAAGACTTCAACAATCTTTTCGGAGGCGTGGCCGTCGCCGTACGGGTTCGTCATGCCGGCGAGCGATTGGCGGAATTCGGCTGAGGCTGCGATTTCGATGGCCTTCAGGATGGCGGTCTTTTCTGCCGCGGCGTCCAGAACATTCCTGGCGCGTTCGCGGCCTTGTTGTCGGATGCCGACATTCAGGGTGGGAAGCTCGAAGGAGGCCGTCTCCATGATGCCGCTGCTGGAATTGCCGATCAGCATTTTGACGTGGCGCAGGAGGCTCCAATAGGTGATGGCGTCGAGATTGGTGAAGATGGCGCCGCGGTTGCGAGAGGCGAGGAAGGATTTGCTGCGTTCAATCAGGGCGCGGCTTCCCGCATCGGCATTCGGGTAGCAAAACAGGATGTTTTCCGGGAGAGCTTCGAGAGCGGAGAAGAGCGCATCCGATTCCGCAAGCGTGTCGCGAATGAGTGTGACGGGATGATAGGCGACCAGCAGCGGCGGCGTGGAGAGATTCGTGCCCAACTTTGAATCGAGTTCTTCGCGCGTTAGAAGAGTTTGCCTCCGCAGATGATCCAGAGAGGGCGCTCCCGCGCGGTGGACGCGCCATTCTTCTTCGCCCATGGAGAGGAGTTTTTGCCGGGCAGCGTGCGTGGAAGTGAAGTGGATGTGGCTCATCATTGTCAGGGAGTTGCGCACGGCATCATCAATCGCGCCTTCGCTGATTTCGCCGCCTTCGATGTGCGCGATGGGGATGCGCAAAGCGAGAGCCACGGAAGCGGGCGCGAGTATTTCGTAGCGATCCGCGATCAGGAGAAGCAAATCCGGGCGCATGCGCCCAAACAGGTCCGCAAGGCCGAGGACCGCAACGCCGATGGTCTTGGCCATACCGATGTCGCTATCGGAGCTGAGGAGGCATTCGATGCGCGCGGCGACGGGGAAGCCGTCTTTTTCGATTTCCTGAACGGTGTGGCCAAACTCCGGCGAAAGGTGCGGGCCAAGAGCAATAATGCGGAGATCCACGGAATCGTTTTGCGATAGATCGCGCAGCGGCCAATAGAGATGGCTGTAATCGGCGCGGGAGGATGTGACGACGGCGATGGTGCGCTTCATGAGGCGCTCGGCTGCGGTGCGCCCGCGAACGCAAGAACCTCCGCACTGGTGCGATAGTCGGGTACAAGCTGGCGCAAAGATTCCAGCACGGCGGTGACATCGCGGCGCGCGACGGCTTCCTGCAGCGCGGCCATGGCGGTATCGAATTGTTCGGGCGACGGCTGTGGAGTTTTGATTAAGCGCAGAGTTCCTTTGTCCGTGGGATCAACCGATTCGAAGTCGGAGATTAGTTGTTCGGCCATTTTGTCGCCGGGGCGCAGACCGGTCATCACAATGGGGATTTCGTTTCCGGGCTGAAAGCCAGCTTCCTGGATGAGTTGGTGCGCCAGATCCAGAATGCGCACCGGTTCGCCGAGATGAGGAATGAAGATGCCGCCTCCACCTGGCAGGCTTGCCGCGAGCAGCAGGCGCTCGACGGCTTCATCCAAACTCAGAAAGTAACGATTCACGGCGGGATCGGTCACCGTTACGGGCCCGGCCTGCGAGATCTGCTGCAGAAATGCCGGAACCACGCTGCCTTGCGAGCCGTAAACATTGCCCAATCGCACGGCGCGCATGGGAGTTTCGGCGCTGATCCATCGCAGTAACGCGAGTTCTGCTACACGTTTGCTTGCGCCCATCACGCTATGCGGTTTCACCGCTTTATCCGTGGAGACCATCACGAACATTGTTGTGCCGTAACGTTGGGCGGTTTGCGCCAGGACGTTTGTGCCGATGGCATTGTTTTGGACGGCCGGAATCGGATTGCGCTCGAGGAGCGGCACCTGTTTATAGGCAGCGGCGTGAATTACGATTTCGGGCTTGCGCTCTGCAAAGAGTTCATCGAGTAGCGCGCGATCGCCAAAATCTCCCAGAACCGGCGCACGAACATGGCCGCCGGGAAGGGAACTGAGATCGAAGTCAATTTGGTGGAGGTGGCTTTCCGAGTGTTCCAGGAGGATGAGGGAACGCGGGCTGCAGCGGAGGAGCGCTTTGGCCAAGGCGGAACCGATGGAGCCGCCGGCTCCGGTAAGCAACACACAACGATCGGCGAAGGGATTGTCCATAAAAAAGTAATCGTCACGGCCAGCGGGCGCGGAACGGGAAGCAGCCTGCCTCGGCGATGACCCTCACTCTACTTTGCCACAGATGCAGGGAGAGGCGCCAAGGTGAGCGTGCTGGTTCGATGTTCTGTTGGGGCAGCAGGCGGCTTCCCGAATTGGGACTCGCTGGGTGGCGTGTTCCACTTTGAGGCTTCGCGATTTGTTCACTTCATTTCTCCCGGGTGGGAACGCGCGTATGTCGGCGGAAATACGGGGCAAAGACGTGGGCCAGGGAAATGTATGCGTTGCCGGGCATTGGAAAGGGAATTGCATTCTGAGCGGGCAGAGATTTTTTGCGAGGAATTGCCGCCACGTTATTTGAAAGGACCGCCGCAACATGGGAATGAGTGCCGTGAAACCGCAGACCGAAGCGCCGCCGCGGATCGCGTCAGCGGCGGTCGAACGCGTGCGCCGTGAATCGGCGAGGAAAGTCGACAGCCTCCGTTTGTCGGTTTCTTCGCTGGCGGACCCGGGAGCGATGGTGAGCGCGGGGATCGTGGTCAACGTGCTGCTGGCACGATGGCTTGTCGTGGAGGAGTACGCTGGCTTCGTTTTGGCATTCGGCATGTTCCTGCTGGTCGCTGCCGTTCACAACGTTCTGGTTCTGGAGCCGATGAGCATTTTGGCGCCTGCCACGGACACGGGCAACGCAACGGATTATTTTGAGGCACAAATCTGGGTGCACCTGGCATTCAGTGCTGTGCTGGCCGTGCCGCTTCTTATGGCCGGGGGGCTGTTCGCTCTTTTCGATGGCACCAGCAATCTGGGAGGGGCGTTTTTTGGCGCTGGCCTTACGCTGCCCTTTATCCTGTTGCTGCGATTCGCGCGGCGGATGTGCGTCGTCTTGCAGCGTCCTGCGATGGCTTTCACGGGAAGCATTTGCAATCTCGCTCTCACTCTTGTGGGAGTGTTGGCGCTACAGGCGCGGCACAAGCTCACTCCTTTGCATGTTTTCCTGATGCTTGGATTCGGATGCTTGTGCGCGGCGCTGCTGCTGTTCCACAAATTGCAGATTGGGCTGGACGAGTCGCACGAGTGCAGCGTTTCCTGGATGTCCGCTGCGGTGGAAAATTGGCGCTACGGCCGTTCGCTGGTGGGGGATGCGCTTGCTGCGGCGACGATAGGCCAGACAACCTTGGCGCTTGCTCCGCTATTTCTGGGTCTGGCGGGGGCCGCGAAATTGTATGCGATGCAGATTCCCGCACTGGTGATGCTGCAATGCACGAGCGCCGCCGGGATGCTGCTGTTGCCGGGGTTTGCGCAGGAATCGTTTTTGGGTAACCGCAAGCGCGCGGGACAACTTGCGCATCGGGTCAGCCTGGGGCTCGGTGCGTCCTCACTGGCTGTCGCCGTGATTCTTTACTTCACTGCCGCGCCGCTGGAGCGGCTGCTGTTCGGCGGCAAATTCGCTGCTGTGGCGTGGCTGATGCCTTGGCTTCTGGTTGTCCCGCTGGTCGCGGGGATTGGCGGTGGATATTCGCTGGCGCTACGAGCGATGCAGCGCCCTCGATACGATACTTTGGCCACGCGCATCGCCGCGATCGTTTCGGTGCAAACTGTGTTTCTGTTCATACCGCTTTGGGGACTCGCCGGAGCAGCGGCCAGCGTGGCTTCGGGTTACGTTGCGCATGCAGTTGTGGTCTACGTGTGTTTCCACCAGGCCGCCGCAAGCGAACGCAACGAATTTGCGGCGCAGTCCGCCGAAGAAATTACTGCTGTCGAGCAATTCAATAGCTGATCCCTTTTGGTGTGCGGCGCCTCGGCGACGCTTTTGAGGTAGGAACCAATCCCAGTCTGCATGAGCAGACCCCGGCTGATCGTCTCGCACCACACAGTTTCAGGTCGTGAGATGATTAGGACTGAGCGTGTGCGCGGGGACAGCCTGAATATGCGAACGACGATAGCTCTTGTGGTACTTGTGCTGACAAGTTTGCCATTGACAGTTTGTGCCCAGGAGAGGCCGCCCTCGCCAGAGGCGCGCAGACTGAGCGATGCTTTGGCCGAGTTACAAAAAAGCCCCGACGATTCCGCGGTGCAAGAAAAATATCTGAGTGCCTTTCCGCACGCGTACAAGGAATTTCTGGGGCTCTTCGGCTACCACCACGAACTATATGATGGGCACAATTTTATTTCCTTTTTGCCTTCGTTAGCCAAAAGCCACGAGACGGAGGTGGGGAACCTTCTGGTTCAGCTAAGCAAGGATGCACAAAAGGAGGCGGATGCCCCATCTTATTTGCAGGACGCGACTGCGACGTACGCCAGCCAATATACAAAGACGTTTGCGACGCTGGTGAATCGACTCCCGCGCAAGGAGAGAGCACACCTCATTGAATTCCTCGCCGACGTGGAAAATCACAGCGCTTACACGGAATACC
>CAYOOS010000364.1:0-4857 GCA_964405585.1 uncultured Acidobacteriaceae bacterium
TACGCGTGACGCAGACCGAAGATCACCTGCGCATGGCGCGGCAATCCTTGCAGGAGATGCGCGAGGAGCGCGGTCATTTTGAGGTGGACAAGGCCCGCAACGATTCCGACCGCCAGCACCTGCGAGAAACTTGCCTCGCCGAAGTGAACGCGCAGCCCGAAGACCTGATCGCTTCCGAAACCGCCTTTATGTCCGGTGAAGAGTTGGCGATTGCCGAAGCCAACTATCGCGAAATGAAGCAGCGCATCGAAAACATGGGCGCGGTAAACATGATGGCGCTGGAAGAGTTCAACGAATGCGAGCAGCGCTTCAATTTCCTGACGCGCGAGCGGGACGACTTACTGCAGTCCATTGCCGATACTCAGCAAGCCATCAAGGAACTCGACCTCATCACCAAGGAAAAGTTCGAGCAGGCCTTCGCGGCCATCAACTCCAATTTCTCCACCGCGTTTCACACCATCTTCGGTGGCGGCATGGCGGAGATGCGCTTGACGGAACCAGACAGCTCCGGCGATGCAGGCATTGATATCGTGGCCTCGCCACCAGGCAAGCGCCTGCAAAACGTTTTGCTGCTCTCCGGCGGTGAAAAAGCCATGACCGCGCTGGCCCTGCTGATCGCCATTTTCCGTTACCAACCCAGCCCCTTCTGCATCCTCGACGAAGTGGACGCGCCACTCGATGAAGCCAACGTCGGGCGCTTCACGCGTTTGATCAGCGATATGAGCGCGCAAACGCAATTCATCATCGTCACCCACAACCGCAAGACGATGGAGACGGGCAGCGTGCTCTACGGTGTCACCATGCAGGAACCTGGCGTCTCCAAACTCGTCAGCGTCCGCTGGGAAGGCGAGGAAATGGCGCCCTCTCGCAAACAACGCGCGGCCGCGGCCACCGCCGCGTAAGAATTCCTTCATTCTTTTTGGCCAGAGAGCGACGGGCATGATTCCGCCACTTGACATTCCGCGGATTTGTCCGGAGGCCTCGGTCATCCGCGCAAGGAAACGTGACGCGTAACATTGACATCGGCGTGGGCTGAGATAAAATGCAGAACGCTTCATTAGGGGAAGCGTTCCGTGAGTGCAACTTCTGCAGCAAAAGTCATTCGTGAAACCAACTTTGCCGGCCTGACTCCAATTGCCCGCGGAAAGGTGCGGGACATTTATGACCTGGGCGACCGCCTGCTGATTGTCGCCACTGACCGCCTGTCGGCTTTCGATGTGGTGATGCCCACGCCGATTCCCGATAAGGGCCGCGTCCTGACGCAACTCTCCTTGTTCTGGTTTGACCTTCTGAAGGACGTGATTCCACATCACGTGCTCAGCTCCACGGAGTTCCCTCCCCCTTTTGATAAGTTTGAGGCTGATCTGGAGGGACGCTCGATGGTCGTCCGCAAGACGAAGCCCCTCCCGATCGAGTGTGTTGCGCGCGGCTACCTGTCCGGCTCCGGCTGGAAGGAATACCGTGCTTCGGGAAAGATTTGCGGAATCCCCCTGCCGGACGGCTTGCGAGAGTCGGATCGGCTCCCTGAACCAATCTTTACTCCCTCGACGAAGGCCGTTACGGGCCACGACGAAAACATTCCCTTTGAGCAGGCAGCAGGGACTCTCGGCGACGAACTCGCCGAGCAGGTTCGCAGCGTCACCCTGGAGCTTTACCGCCGTGCCGCCGCCTACGCCGAACCTCGCGGAATCATTCTGGCGGACACTAAATTCGAATTTGGACTGCTAAATGGCCAGCTCATCTGGATTGATGAAGCGCTGACACCCGATTCCTCGCGCTTCTGGCCCGCGGCGCAGTACAAGCCCGGCGGCGCTCAACCCTCCTTTGACAAACAGTTTGTGCGCGACTACCTCGAACGGATCAAGTGGCCCAAAACGCCGCCCGGTCCCGACCTGCCCCCCGACGTCGTCGCCGCGACGCGTGCCAAATACCGGGAAGCCTACCGCATCCTCGTAGGGCACGAATTGCAATAGCAAGCCGGCCCCTTCAAAATACGCCAGTCCGCGGAGAGTGTTCACGTGAGAGATCAATTGGAAGGGCTTGTCACCCAAATGGTGGAGCGCGGAATCCTGTTTGACGAGGCCGTCGGGGAATTCGAGAAGCGCTTCATCAAACGCGTCCTGGAACGCACCAACGGCAACCAGTCGCGTGCCGCCGAAGTCCTGGGCATTCACCGCAACACCCTGAGCCGCAAGATGACGGAATACAAGCTGGATCATCGGCGCGGGCGCAGCCGCTAGACTCGGGTTCGCCCAAGCCATCGGGCGCTGCTGTAGATTCCCGGGCTAAGAAATCCATTCCACTAAAAAAGGGGCCCGAGTCACGCTCGAGGCCCCTTGGTTTATTTCGCGAAATGCGGATTACTGTGGCTTCGCGGCCGGCTTGTGTACCGGTTTCTTTGCTGGAGCCTTTTCCTTCGGCAAATCGTCGGCATTCACTTTGCCTTTTTCCAGGTGAATCATGAAGGCTGGATCGGGATCATAAGTGGTCAACGTTCCGGTAACGTGTACGAACGCATCCTTTTCAAGCTTGCCGGCTTCGGGTTGCCCCGGAATCTTGAACTCCATGTTGGCAATTGTGGCAGCTTGAAACTCCGCATCGGTGGTGACGAACGCGGTCTTGATGACGACGGGGTCCTGGCCGCCGGCCACTTCAATCACCTTGCCGGGAACATCCGGGAATTCCAGACCGCATGCGGCTGTCCAGGAAAGCTTGGCCTTGTCGCCGCCGGCCTTCAGGTCAGTGAAGACGGAAGCGATGGTCATGCTGGTGCGCGCGGCATCGAGTTCGGCGCTGCTATAAAGTTTGTAGCTAGCCGGGCGATCCACGGAACTCGCGGCAAGTTGCAGCAATTCGTTCATTTCCGCGTCGGTCAAAGAATCGCATACCGTCCCGCCCTGGAAGTTTGAGACTAGCTTGCGCAAGTAGTCCTTGACCTTCTTGGATTGCTGCTCGTTGGCATTCTTGGAGGTCGCCGCCCGGGCATAGGCCCACAACGAGTCGAGTTGTTGTGGAGGAGTGGTGCAGGAATAGGCTTTGCCGAGGTTATAGTTGGCCGTCAGGTCGTCCGGGGTAATCGCGAGCACCTGTTTGTAGGCATCCACGGCGCCGGCGCAATTCTTTCCGGCCAGAGCGGCATTGGCCGCTGTCCCGAAGAAGAAGATGATGGACTTCTGCTTCTCAGCGGCAAACGTACCGGCGTCCGCGCCCGCGGGCATGGGCACGGTGTCGACAATCTTGGCTCCGGCGAGCGCCGCGTCATGCGCCGCATTCGCAGTCGCTGCGTCCGGGTTCTGAATGTTGTTGTAGGCATAAGCGCGCACGGAATACGCCTCGTACTTCTCCGTGACGTTGGCCTTGTCGCCGAGTGCGATCAGCTTGTCGCAATACTCGATAGTCTTCGGGAAGTTCTTTTGTGCCCCGTAATTCTTGTAGTACAGCGGATAGATGTAGTTTAGAAGGGCCGAGCTGGGGTACTTCGCGACGAAATCATCCAACAACTTGAGCTGCGCCGCGGGGTTCTTCTCGGCAGCAGCTGCCTGGTAAGCGTTGTACTCCGCCATGGTGTACTTCGGCTGAGCCGCTGCCCCCGCCGCCCCGGTATCCTGCGCCATCGCCGGTGCCACCGCGATGCACATCAGGCTAAGCGCCAACAGCACTGCAAGGCTTGCCATCCTACGTGTAGCGTTCATTCCCTTTTCTCCTCGCTGCAACCAAATAAATTGAAATGAAATCACGCCATCCGGCCGCAACCCATGTCACTCACCGGAAACCCAGTCTTCCCCGCGAACCACTCGATGCTCTCTCGGAAACTTTTGAATTATAGGTGCAGCCGCCGCCCGTTCGCAAGCCGCTTCCGGCAGAAAAACGGAAGTACCTGTGGACGGACAAATGACCTCCGCCAACCGCAAGACTTGAACCCGGCGCACCACCGAGGCATCTGAAATAAGGCGGCATCCTTGGGAGTAAGATGAGTGTCGCACAAAAAGTGTGGCTTGCGCGAGGAAGAAATCAAATGGCGAACATAAGTACGGCAAATACTGTGTCCAGTGAAGGAAAACCCCTGGCCGGGGGCGTAGCCCTGGTCACGGGAAGCAGCCGTGGCATCGGCAGGGCCATCGCGCACCGGCTGGCGCAACTGGGCGCCGCCGTGAGCCTCTGCGGGCGCAATCAGCAATCGCTCACGAGAACCGCGGAAGAATTGCGCTCCATGGGAGTTTCCGTGCAAGCGCAAACCGCCGACGTGACCCATGCGGGCGAGATTGCCTCTCTCGTTGAAGCCACGGAGAAAACGCTGGGGCCCATCACGATTCTGGTGAACAACGCGGGCATGGGCGACTTCGGCCCCATCCAGGAAAAGACCGAGCAGGAGTGGGACTTGGTCCTGAACACGAACCTGAAGAGCGTCTTCCTCGTTTCGCGCGCGGTGGTGCCGGCCATGATCCGGCGCGGCCATGGGGACATCATCAATATCAGTTCGCTGGCGGGGAGAAATACGTTTGCGGGCGGCGGAATTTACTGCGCATCCAAGTGGGGCTTGCAAGGATTGAGCGGCTGCATGGCGGAGGACTTGCGCGGCCACGGAATTCGCGTCAGCGTCATCTGCCCCGGAAGCGTGGCCACGGATTTCGCCGGTCGCGCGCCGAAAGATCCCCGGAAGGCGCTGACGGCGGAGGATGTGGCGCACGCCGTTGGGATGGTGGCCACGCAGGGTCCGCAAAGCTTCATCAGCGAAGTGCACGTGCGGCCGCTGGCCAAGCCCTAGGCCGAAAGTGGCCCATTTACGTCTTGACAATAGTCGTACTAACGACTATAGTCGGCACATGAATCACCGTAACAGCTCCTCTTGCCCTACCG
>CAYOOS010000365.1:0-2777 GCA_964405585.1 uncultured Acidobacteriaceae bacterium
GGGCATCGCGCGAAATCAATTGAAGAGAATGATCGGTCACCAGTGGTGGTTTGCGGAGACCCCGTTCCTCGTTCTGATGACCGCCGTCTTTGCCCGGCCGCAATGGAAATACCACTATCCCCGCGTCTATCGCGCCGTCCTGCTCGAAGCGGGCCATCTCTGCCAGACTTTTTGCCTCACCGCCACCTGGCTCGGCCTCGCTCCTTTTTGCACCATCGCCCTAGCGGACACCAAGTGGGAAAAACTCCTCGGCATCGACGGTGTCAACGAATCCCTCATCTACGCGGCCGGAGCCGGCCTGCGTCCCGAAGATGAAAGCCTTGCCCACATAAAAATGGGCGCGGACCCCAGGCTCTTGCCGTCCTGACGGGCCGCACCCAATTCTGATTCGCAATAATAGTCTTTACTTCTTCGCGATCGACACGGAAGCCCGTGTCGTCTCCCAATCAAAATTCAGCGTCGCGCCCATGCCTGTCTTATCAAACGAGATCGTAAAGTTCTCCACCGCTGCGGGCAGCGTGGATACCTTCATATCAATCCGCGCCAGGTCGTTCGATTCGCCGGGATAGTCGGTGCCCCATTCGCCGGTCTTTTTGCTAATGATCAGTGTCCACTTGTCCTTGTCTGGAACTGCAAATATGGTGTAACTGCCAGCGGGCACGGCCTTGCCACCCACGCTAACATCTGCGGTGGTGACGAACGTGGTCGCTTCATTGGCTCCCACGCGCCAGACCTTGCCGAAGGGTGCGATTTCTCCGCCAACATGGCGGCCCTTCAAGCGCGGGCTCGAGTAATCAATCGTAATGGTCTTCCCTCCACCCAAGTCAAACGTAGCCTGTGCCGGTGGGCTCGGGCGCTTCGATTTATCCTGCTGTGCCAGAAAAACAGTGGCGCATAACGCCATGCCGAGACAGAGTACGGCCATCTTTCCCAAAACTTTGCTCATGTTCTCTCCCCTTGAGTTTCCATTCCGTGGTCAACGTGGTCTTATCTGGTAGGGCTGGTTCCTTACCACTAGCATTCAACCGGATTTGTCGCCGCGTTGCAAGCCTTCCTGCTTCGCAGGAGGTCGGCGCTTCTTCGTGAACAATAGGACGAACGAATTCGCCCGATTACGACTTCGCTGCGCGTTCCAGTTCCGCGATGTCCAGCTTTTTCATCTTAAGCATGGCCTGCAGGGCCTTCGGGTGTTTGATCAAGTCGGGTAGCTGCGCTGGCACGATTTGCCACGATAGCCCGAATTTGTCTTTCAGCCAGCCGCACTGTATTTCGCTGCCTCCGGGCGTAAGCTTCGCCCAGTACTCATCCACTTCCTGTTGCGTGTTGCAGCTCACCACAAACGAGATCGCCTCCGTGAATTTGAAGATGGGTCCGCCATTGAGCGCGATAAATTTCTGCCCGTCCAGTTCAAACGCTATCGTGAGGATGCTGCCCTTTGGTCCGCGGCTGTCGCCCGTGTTGCGCACTTCATTAATGCGCCGCGAGTTCTTGAAGACCGTCAGGTAGAACTCCACCGCTTCTTCGGCGTTCGCGTCGAACCATAGAAACGGCGTAATCCGGCGAAAGCTTTCCAGCGCCCCCATGGCATCCTCCTTGCATCCTGCTTGCGGCGTCCCTTTGGCTTGACGGACACCAGCGGCAAAGCCCATATTGCTATCATAATTAACTTGCAATACGCAAGTGAAATAGTGACCCTCCCGCCCTGGCCTCTCTTCCTCCAAAGGCAAACAGCGCAATGAAGCTACAACCCATCTCACCTAGGGCGGCACCTGCCAGCAGGCCTTTCGCTTTTATGAAAAGCATCTTGGCGGAAAAATCCTCACTATGATGACTCTCGGTTAAAGGTTTTCTTTCCTGAATGAGTAGCAGCAGTCCTACGGGCGCACCGGGTCGCCGTACACGATTCCACGTCCATGCGTGCCGACGTACACGCGCCCATATTGTTTTGGATCGCCCGTGATATGCAGCAACAAACCCCACTGGTGTTGGTCGTCGTTAATGCGCACCCAGCTTTCCGCGATGTTGTCTGAGCGAAAAATCCCGCGCACGCCATCAACAACGCCAATCAGATACAGCGCCGGATAGGCGTTATTCGGCGCGGCCTTGCCAAAACCGAATGCGTGAATCTCCTGTACGCCGCCGAGCTTGCCAAAGGTCTTACCGGTGTCGCGCGAACGGTACAGCCCGTCAAATGCCGCGAGCCACAGCTCTCCCTCTTTCCCCGGCGTGGCGTAAATGCGATCCTGCCCTCCACGATTGTCGCCCCGGTTGCCGCCAGGCTTAGGCAATCCGCCCGGCAGCGCCAGATTCTGCTCGGCAAACGTGGCCGCGCCATCGTTGCTCACAAACAGCTTTCCCCCGAACAAATCAAGTCCATAGAACTTTTGCGAATTGACGGAGTCTGCCATCACGCGCAAATTCGCCGGGATGCCCTGCGAAGCAGTCCAAGTCGCTCCGCGATCCCGCGTGTAATACACGGCGCTGCGTTCCGGCGCCCACACCCAAGTTCCGCCGTCGGGGGAAACCGCGATGTGCCCCAAAGCGCTGCTAGCCTGCGGCGTCGCGGCGGGCGGCTGCCAAGTCTTCCCGCGATCCAGCGAATATCCGATGTTGCTGCCTGGATGATGGCCGGATGCCCGGCCCACTCGCACAATCACGTCAGGATTATTCGCAGCGCACGCCACTCCATTCGTGTTGCCGAACAACGGTGGCTGCGAACTGTGCTCGGGTGCCGGCTTATCGAGGTCCCAGTGAGTGAACCCGCCATAATCGCCGAT
>CAYOOS010000365.1:2877-4848 GCA_964405585.1 uncultured Acidobacteriaceae bacterium
GCTCGGGTGCCGGCTTATCGAGGTCCCAGTGAGTGAACCCGCCATAATCGCCGATTGCGGAAATCAGGTGCGCGCCCTTTGGGGGGCTGAGCAGCTCCAGCGCTACCGTTTCTTCGATCCCGGTGCTCATCACGCTCCATTTCGTTGCCTGGCCGCGATCCATGTCCGTGAGATCGAAAGTTTCCCAGCCGCCGTAGCCGGTGGTGAACATGGCGTGATTGGGATTGAGCGGATCGATCTCGATGTCGAACAGCCAATGAATCGGTGTGTCGGCAACGTAAGGGGCAAGCGAAGCGTCAAACGTTCCGCCGCTCCCAAACACCGCCTTCCAGGTCTTGCCGCCATCGGTGCTCCGGAAAATGTCGTCGTTGCCGCGGCCGCTGTGCCAGCGATCAAACGTGCTCGCGATCAGCACTTGGGGATTGTGGGCGTCCACCGAGATTCCAACGTAGCCAAATCCTTTTTCGCCGGGCTCCGGTTTTTCGGGAGTAATATCGCGCCATTCGCCGCTTCTGGTATTGAGCCTCCACACCGCTCCATCTGTCATTCGCCAGGGCCCCGGCACTGTTCCATACGCAATATAAAGATTTCCATCCGAAGCCAACACAGCCCGGTGCGGGCGATATTTCGTTGGCTGGCCGGAGATAGCACGCCAGCTTTTGCCCGCGTCACTGCTACGAAACAAGTTCTCCCGGCCCATCAAAGAAACGCCCGCATAGATCGTAGGGCTGGGTTCGCCTTTGTGCCCGCTGGCGGCATCGAAAATCACAAACACAATTCCGACCCCGCGATGCTGCATGGCTTCCCACGGATTCCCGCTTGGAGCAGTATCGGGAGGCTCTGTGATATCGGGAAAACTCTCCACCCGTTTCCAAGTGACACCCGCGTCGGTGCTCTTCCACAAGCCATCATGCCGGGTACCAAGATACAAAATGTTGCCGTCATTGGGATCGACCGCCAGCCGCTCCCCATTGCCCCGCCCGCTCTCATTCCCCCCAAATTTGAACGGCACATCGGTGCGCTGAAAAGTTTTTCCGCGATCATTGGAACGCAGGATCGCTCCATTCGGTGTGCGTGGATTAGTGTATGTGCCGCACGCCAGATAAACCCGATTGGGATCGCCCGGGTCAACCGCGATGCTCTCCACTCCCATTAAGTTTGTGTCGGGATAGGAGACCCAGTCCATCAAAGGCTCCCACCGCTTGCTCTCATCATTCCAACGATAGGCGCCACCAATGTCAGTGCGCGCGTAGCGGAGGCCCTTCTCCGTCGGATGAAAGATAATCCCATCCACAAACCCGCCACCCACAATCTGCACATTCTTCCAAGTGTAGGGAACAGATGCAGGCGCGCCTGACTGAATTTGCGCGGCCAGCCGTGGCTGCGATGCAAACAACGCCAAAACGACAACCAGGAATACCCCGGCAATTCGTTTTCCGTGCATGAGGTCGCCTCTCAAGGTGGGCTTATTGATCGAACTTCACACTAACTTCTTCTCCCGTGTACTGCACCGTGCGATCCAGTTGTGGCGTGAACGAGAACCCGACCGCTCTTGCCTTCGATACAAGCACCACTTGGAAAGTCCGCTCCAGCAGCATCTCCGGGAACGAGCCCTGCCGTTTGCCAATCGTCAGCGTCTTATTCGCTTCATTCCAGCGCAGCCCAATCCGCGTAAACAATCCTTTTTCGTAGTTGTAGGTCAGCCCGTCGTCCTCGTACAGAGTAAATTCATCGTCGGCGCCCTGATAAACGAACAACGTAATGGGGTCCGGTTTTTTCTCCGTCGTGTATTGAATCTCCGGGCCGAAAGGAACAATCGAACCCGCCCGCATATAAAGCGGTATCGAATCGTAAGCGGCGGGCACATCGATGCTCTCGCCTCCCTCGTGCAGTGCGCCAGTCCAGAAGTCATACCACGCCGCTCCGCTGGGCAAATAAACCTCACGGCTGCGAGCCATATACGTTGTCACC
>CAYOOS010000366.1:0-4833 GCA_964405585.1 uncultured Acidobacteriaceae bacterium
AATGCGGCTTGCTCGTTCAATTGCAATCCCGAGAGATTCACACCGCGAATCCCCGGCACAAGAACTGCCCGGCGCGACATATCCGCTACCCAAGCCGCCGAAGCATGGCCCTGCGGACGCAAGGTGCCATCCTCAACCACAAACGTGACTCCTGCTGGGGGAGCAAGCTGTGCCGTGGCGCGCTGTTGAAGGATGGCGTCGTCCAGCGCGTAATAAGCGCCCCAGTGAAACTCCCCGCGTCCGGGAGATAGTCCTGCGCTCTTTACGAATTTGGTCGGCTCCACCGCAAGTGGATCGCGCAGCCCTCGAATTACAAAACGCCCGTTCTCACGCCCAAACGAAGTAATCACCAATCCAGGCTGATCGCGCAACCTGGAAACAACCTGGCTCCAGCGATGATATTCCCACCAGCGCCGCCCTGCCCAACCTCCGAGGAGCAGCAAAAAAATCGCAGCCGCGACCCACACGTAGCCTCGCCCCTGGCGCGGGCGCGCTTCCTTGTAGCGAAACTCGAGGCACCGCGTGAGGTCAGCGTCAATGGTGGCAAAGGGCGCGGTGTTGCCGTCGAAATGTTCTAGTTGCACGGCATACATCCTGTGAATGCTTTCCAACGTTTCGGCTAGCGTGTCGCGTAGCGCGTGCGGCGCAATTCCTCGAATCACCGCCGCTATGATGGCCTGCGGGCCTTGCTCCACCCAAACATCCAAGTCGCCCACATTCATCCGCCCCAATCCCTGGCCTTCTGCGGTGTGAAACGAATCGCGCACAAAATCCTGAATTGCGGAAAGCATTCCGGAAACCAGGCTCGGGTCTTGCGTCGCCACTGTCGGGGCAACAGCGTGGCCCAGTGGCAAGCCCGTTTTCCTGTGGATCAGGAAAACCTGCTCGACGCGAAAGACCAGGCTGTGCAGTAGAACCACTTCCGTAAACGACCGGCCTGTGCGCAGGGCCTCCAAGCGCCACTTCAGCCCCTGCCATGACAGGCTCTGGTCCATGATTTCGTTGAAGGAATCCAGAAACGAGCGCAGCGTCTCCAGAATGGACTTGCGGATTGCCGGCCCCATCACCGGGAACAGCGCGTCGGCAAGCGTGGCCGGGTCCTTACGCACCGATTCACGCAGTGCGCTCTCGATTGTCGGAGCCAGTGCGTCGCTCAGCGCTTCATCGCCACCTTGTTTCCGGCGCAACTGAATGGCCTCGGCGACTACGCTGCTCACATCTTCCGTGCGCGCCTCGGGATCCGCCACGCGCTGGTGCAGCCGGTCAATGGCTTCCTGTTCCGGCGCAAGTATCAGGTGGCGCAATTCTTCAAGCGGACCGCTTCCGTTCGCGGAGGCTTGTTCCGCGGGATCGGGGGCGCGTCGAGTTGCGGGCGTGTCGGCCATGATCTGTTGGCTTGCAGAAAGAAATAGCGGGCCCGCAGGGACGAGGCCCGCACGGTTGTTTGCGCCTATTTCTCCGGCAACTCCAATTCATCTTTCAGGCGGAGAGAAAGCTCGGTGAAAAGATCGGCAAGCATGGCGCGGTCCGTCTTGTCCGCGCGCAAGGTTTCCGCTTCGTGCTCCAGCGCGGAGTCCATCTCTTCTTTCGACTTCTGAATCTGATTGCTCAGCGTCTTGGACTGCTCCAGAATCCGCGAGCGCAGATCCCCCTGGGCGCTCGTGAGCTGGTCTTCCACCTGCGAGAGCTTCTTTTCCAGGGTCTTGGAGGCGTCGCGCGATTCCCGCGTCAGCTCCTTCAAGCTATCCGATCGTTCGGATTTCTCCGCCTTGAGCCGCTGGTTCAGGGATTCCATCTCCTCACGCACAAAGGATTCCAGCGTGTCAAAGCGCTTTTTCAAGTCCTCTCGCAGGGCATCGGAGGATTTGGTGAGGCGCTCTTCGAGGCGCGCGAATCGCTTCTCGTACTCTCGCATATTGGATCCAAACAAAATGTCGCGGATCTTGTCAACGTTGGCGCCCTCGCGCAACTCGCCGTTAGCGGCGTTCTTTTCCTCGTGTTCGGATGGCATGGCGGTTCGCACCCCTTTCTTGCGGCTCTGCGGCTTTTTGGCCATCCGGCGACACTACTACGAGACACCGGAATGAGCAACACGCTCCACGGTGGGCCCGGAGGCGAAGGAAGATCGAAGGTTCGCAGACGGCTTTACTGGCCTGCGGAAAGCACCGCGACGCCGTAAGTCGGCAACTCGATGGACTGTTTTGTGCCACCCTGCAGCACGTCGTTCATCGCGGCGGGCAGCATCACGGTCTGCGTTTGCTTGGCGAAATTGATCAAAATGTACACCACGCCATGCGCACCGTATCGCGGATAAACTTCCACGCCCGTAGGCACGTTGGGCAGCGGAGTCTGGATCGCGCTATCCTCCACCATCCACTTTGCGGCGCGCGCCATGGTCGTTTTGTCGAGCCACGCTCCAATGTAGGTGATACGTCCCTTGCCGACTTTGCGCGTGATGGCCGCAGGCTGGCCGTCCAGCCAACCATTGCTCTTGCCATACGTGAGAAGGACCGACGTATCCGCATCCTTAGCGCTGAGTAATTCTGCCCACAACGAACTCTTCCCACTGCCCCACTTTCCTTCAACGGGCACCGGATCGGTCAGCGCATAGTATTGTTCGACGCGCCCGCCCAGCAGCGCTCCCAGCGGACCTGGCTGACGATCGGGTTGCAGTCCGTTGTCATCGTCTTTCATCGCCGTGCGCTGGCCCAGCACCAGGTGTCCTCCACCCTGTACGTATGCGATCAGGTTTTTCGCGGCCGCATCGGAAAGCACACTCAAACCGGGAGCGACAACGAGCTTGTACTGGCTCAACGACACGGTTGGTGGAACGATGTCGATGGATTGCGCGATGGCCCGCAGCGGTTCGTAATAGCTGATGATTTCCTCGACCGGATCATAATTGCGGTTGTGTTTTTGCCATTGAATGGCCCAGCGGCTGTCATAGGAATGCAGAATCGCGATCTGCGATTTCGGTGATGTGCCGGCAAGCGCCGGCCCAGCTTTGGCGAATTCCTTTCCGATCTGTGACACTTCCGAATACAAAGGAACAGGCATTCCATCGGCTCCCACAATCGTGCCGTGATATTCCTCCTGGCCGTTCAGCGCGCTCCGCCATTGCCAGTAACTGACGGCGTCGGCGCCGTGCCCCACATCGAGCCAGGCCATCGCGCGCACTTCGCCCTTGTCCAGAGAATTGTTGATCCCCGCCCAATTCACGGAGCCTGGCTGCGTTTCCATGACCCAGAAATTCTTTTGCTTGAAGCCGCGCGTCAAGTCGTGCGTCGCGCCGTTGGACGCGGGATTCAGGTGGCCTTGTCCCACATAGTTATCCCACGCGGCCAGGTCGAGGTCCTGCTCAACGGTATAGTGGTCGAATCCATCGAACCAGCCCATCGTATTGGTGGTAATAAACTGGCGCCCATCGGAGTTTTCGCGAATCACGTCCGTCTGATTTTTCTGGTAGCTGCGCCAGGTGTCGCTCACAAAGCGCATCCAGCTCAACAGCAGCCCGGGATTTCCGTAGTTCACCTCAATCGGAATCTGATCCCATGCGAAATAGGTTTGGCTCCAGTACGAAGTGGTCCAGCGGGCATTCAGATTGTCCAGCGTGCCGTAGCGCGCCTTCAGCCATTGTTGAAACTGCGCGCGTGTCTCCGGATCGAAGGAAGTGTTGGCATACTCATTGTCAATCTGCCAGCCCAGCACGTAGGGATTGTGACCAAAGCGCTTGGCCATCTGCTCCGCGATTTTGCGCGCCATTTCGCGATATTTTGGATTGGCCCAGTTGAATTGCTGGCGGTTGCCATGTTCGTCGCGACGGCCGTCTTCACGGATGCGCAGCGTTTCCGGATATTTCTGCGTCAGCCATGCGGGTGGAGCGGCCGTTGGAGTGCCAAGCACGGTGTAGATGTCACGCTTGGCGGCTGCAGTCACCGCGCGGTCCAGCCAATCCAGATCGTAGTGCCCTTCCTCGGGTTCCATGCGGCTCCAGGCAAATTCGCCGACGCGTACAAAATGAACTCCTGCTTTCTGCATCAACTCGAGATCCGCGTCCCAGCGTGACTCCGGCCACTGTTCGGGATACCACGCCGTGCCAAGAAGCAGCGGCGGAGCGGTCTTGGAGGGTGGAGTCTGCGCAGAACCAATGTGCGTGAAGCAAAGCAGTACAAAACCAAGGCATACGGTAAAGCAGAAAATCAGGCGGCAAACTCTTCGTGGATTCACGATTTTTCTCCCATTGAACACGGCGACAGGATGGACGCTCGCGTCGCTTTCGACTTCCAGTGTGTGGAGCGAATCCGGCGCGCACACGCGCCGGAAGCCTGAGTGTACATCAAATAAGGAAGCCCGCATTCTAATTGGTTTCCTTGCCTCGCCCCGCCCCGGCCCACCTCCGCGGGTTACAGTTCTCTATTGGAAATGAGAGGGCTGGTCTTAGCGCTACGAGATCTTCAGTTTAGGAATGCTCGCAAATTCATTAGATGAAAAATTTCGATAGTGACAACTCATAACTTTGCTGGCAGGATTCGTAACTTATAGATGATACGCATGTTAACTGCTACGCAAGGCTGTTTCATATTGGAGCAGATACTCTTCGTGCGCATTAGCTCGCCCAAGCAATGGATTTTGGCGCGAGAGCCTCGTTGCCGATGTTATAATCATCTTTCGAAGTGCCAGCCAGTCATCATTCACTGGCAAACACTAGGCTCCCCCTTCCGCTCCGAGTTGGACCCGCCTAAAGGACCTATCGATGCCAAGAACGATTGATGTTACAGAACTGATTCTGCGAGACGCCCATCAGAGTCTAATGGCGACACGCATGGCCCTGGA
>CAYOOS010000367.1:0-4819 GCA_964405585.1 uncultured Acidobacteriaceae bacterium
CCTGAGGCAACCGAAGCTTGCGCGACCTCATCCACTCAAGGGATTACAAAGAAAAAGGCGCGGGCCCTCAGGGAGCGTATTCCTTCTGTGGGAAAGACTATCTGCAAGTGTATTTCACTGCTACAGACATTCCAAGACATCTTGAACCGTTCTGACCGCCTGGAGTGGCCCGGCAGACGAGCCCTCCTGAGGCGAGGTTGCGCGGTCCTTGTTGTGATTCTGATCGCTGGCGGATTGGCGATTTACGCGAGCAGCAAAAACCTCACGTTCAAGATTCCGCCGGTAAAAATTCCACTAAAGGTAAAAGACCAGCAAGTTACGATTACGGCCTCTGGAATCATTACCGTGCTACCGGCAGCACAGGGCGCGAACGTTCTCAAGTTGGAACTCACGGCCGACCTTTCGGAACTCCAACAGAACGTGACGGACCTGCTGAGTGCTGCACTGGATAGAGACGATCCATGCGGCGACCGCATCGCCATCCAGAAGGCGACGCTGACCCCTGCTGAACCTGCCATCCTGGCGGTAGTGCAACTCCATTACGAGCGCTGGGTATGCGCAAAGGTGTTTGGGAAAAAGGAAACCAAGAAGCTGGTTGGGGGCAACGCTGAAATGCAATTGAAGCTCACCCCCGCGGTCGAAGACAACGGCACGCAACTGCGATTCGTGCCGGAAGTTGGACCCATCGAAGCGGATGGATCATTGGGGGAACTACTGCGTTCCGGAAACCTGGGCGAGATGCTGCGCAACAAGATCCAATCCGCCCTACTAGCTGCGCTGCAAAAGGGCGCCGACCTTGGCGCGACTTTGCCTCCCGCAATCCGGGAACACGCCAGGATCCAGAACGTACGATTCACGGATGCCGGCTCAGGGCGCCTAGCAGTCATTCTGAACGGGGAGTTCCAAGTGACGAACGAGGAGCTTGAAGCACTGTCCAAACAGGTGAAAGCTCGCTTGCCATCCAAGTAGGATTTCCAGGGTAGTGAAGGATTGATTAAGGAAAAAATGGGGCCCCCGCTTGGGACCGGGAGCCCCGAAGGCGCGTTTCAGATGCCGATGTCGTTTTCACACCGGCGCGTGGGGTCATCCATCCTAGCTTCCCTCTCAGAGGCAGGTGGGAACGAACCACAAAGACCGGCAAGCAAGCCCCTTCCCCCTCGCTTGCAGTCCTTGCGTTTCGTCTACCGAAACGCGCCCACGACTGAGGACAGTGCACGAGGGGAACCAACCTGTTTGGGGAGCAGCGAGCTCGTAAAACATTAAAAACAGATAATTTAAGAAGGCGTGTGGTTGTCAGGCTTGAACCAAAACTGCACGCAAGAGTCGAAACGGAACGAATGCCTCGAAACCTCGCACTCCGGATCGGCTGCTCTGTACGGCTCTAGTACCTACAGAACCCGGGTAATGGCTTTTTTTGAGAGGCTCGAGCTATCGGTTTTTTGTTGGTTCAGGCTGAAACTGTGCCTGCATGAGTTCCTTCTCACACAAACGCATTCGCCGCCTCGTTACCTGGGTTCTACTGGACCTGATAGTGGCCGCAACAGTGATGGGCTTCTCCGTGTGGGCCGATACTTCCGGTCGCGTGAAGGAAGTGAAACCCGCTGGCTGTTACTGTGGATGCGGGCTCTCGAAGACCGCCGGAGGATGCAACAAGATGTGCGAGTTGCCGAAGTATGCGTCGCGATGGTGGGCGGTGAGCTGCGCGAAGCCGCGGACAAAACCTCCGTCGGATAATCCGGGTGCGGGGCCGCGGTTACCGAGACCTTCGCATGCAGAGCGGGCGTCGAACTAACATTCAATCTGAAATCTGAAGTTGCCTCACGATTTCATCGCACAAAGAGCGTGCGATGCAAAACCGTTTCTCCGCTCCGTGACGGCAAACTGCGCCGTCCCTCCGGTCGGAATGACATGATCTACACGGTGAGGAACATCGAGGAATCGGAACTGCAAAACTTCCGATTGTGGCTTACATGTTCTGCGTCGATTATGCGGTTGGCTCTGCGAGGAGCTTCGAGAAGATTTCAGGAATCTCAAAAATGGCTTGATTGTTCAGGGCGCTGACGTTTTGGCGGAATTCGGAAAATGTAGCGGGCGCCAGTAGCTGATTCACACCCGCAACGATTTCCTTGAAGTTGGGAAGAATGATCCCCACGCGCTTTTCCGTGACCCACTGCGTGTTGTAACGCTCCTGCGGCATGGTCCACGCGTTGCATTCCAGAATGACCGGCAGGCGACGGACCATGGCCTCGGCAACGCTGCCCGGGCCGGGCTTGCCGATCAGGAAATCGGCGGCGCGCATGAGGCGATGCACTTCCTTCGTAAAACCCAGAATATGCAGCGGCAAATTCCAGGAACGCGCGCGGAATTTTGCGGCGAGCTTGTCGTTGCGTCCGCAGATGACGATAAGCTGCACGGGCACGCTGGCGGCGTCGAGCCGCTCCACGATGTCGTACATCACTTTAGAGCCGAAGCCCCCGAACAGAAGAATTCCCGTTGGCACGTCGGGCTGCAGACCAAGTTCGCGGCGAAGCGCGAGGGGATCCGTGTTCTCAGGCGTGTAGAAATCAGGACGCAGGATCATGCCGGAGGTGGCAAAGATGTGGGATTCCGGTTTGCCCATGGCCCGTGCCTGCTCGACGGCGCGCTGCGTCCCGCAAATGACGTATTGCTGGTCCAACGGCTCGATCCAGAAACGCGGAGGGAAATCCGCCAAATCTGTGATGAGCGTGACGAAGGGACGGTCCGGATACACGGAGGACCAGGCTTCGGCGATCTCCCGATTGAAGTGTGGGATTACCGAAACCAATAGATCTGCAGGGTGCCCTCGAAAATAGTCGGCGAGCAAGCGGACCAGCGGCCGGTGGAAGAGCCGGATGGTGGCTTGGAGGACGCGGAGGAGTTGCGTTGTGCCCAGAGTCCAGCCATTGCGCAGTAAGGTGTTGTATTGCTCCTGGATGCGGATGCCCGTGAGCTTGCGGAAGACGTCCAACTGGTCGGTGAGGTCCTGGAACTGAATGATTTCAAGTTGCCAGGGTCGCTGCTGTTGGGCGGTGATGGTTTGCAGGGCTACGGCAGCGTTGCGATGGCCGCCACCCGCGTCGTGGAAGAGGACGGAGATCTTTTTCATTGGGGGCATTGTTACACGGCTGGGGGAGGGCAAAACAAGAGCACTCTCCATGCCATGTGGAAAACTCAAAAACCCATTTGTGCTCAATGAGTTCCGTGCTGTTTTTCATGGTCAATTCGCGCTGTCTTTATGCAATGTTCATATGCCTTCTCTACCCTTGAAACATGCGATGCGACCTTCATGTGCATTCGACGGGATCGGGGATGTGCGATACGCCGGGCCTGACCCGGATCTGCAAGGAGTCCTATAACGAGCCCACCGAGGTCTACGAGCGCTGCAAGCGCCTGGGGATGTCGGTGGTAACAATAACGGACCATGACTCAATCGAAGGGGCGGAAGTGCTCCGCAAGCACGCGGATTTCTTTGTCAGTGAAGAAGTTACCGTGCGCATGCCCACGGGGACGGGGTTGCACCTGGGGGTCTACGGAATATCGGAAAAGGATCATGCGGAAATTCAGCGGCGACGCAGCGATTTTATAGCGCTCGTGATGTACCTGACGGAGCGTAAGATTTTTTTCAGCGTGAATCATGTGTTTTCCGGGCTGACAGGGCGGCGTGAAGTGGAGGATTTCAGGTGGTTCGCTTCCTATGTGCCCGCATTTGAGGTGCGCAACGGGCAGATGTGGAGAGAAGCCAACCGCGGGGCGGAGCGCCTAGCCAAGAGGCTGGGCAAAGCGGGAATTGCAGGGAGCGATTCGCACACGCTGGCGGGAGTGGCAAAGACATTTACGGAAGTGCCGGGAGCGCGCACGGTGGATGAGTTCCTGAACGGGCTGCGCGTGGGCCACGGAGTGATTCACGGAGAGAGTGGCAGCTACGCGAAGCTGACCGCGGATATTTTGCAGTTCGCCGGAGGCCTGCTGCGGGACAAACCGTGGGCTGCCGTACTGCTGCCGCTAACGATTTTCATTCCCGCGATTACCGCGGGGCACTGGTTGAACGAAATGCGTTTCTGCAAAGAATGGACGCCGCGACTGGAACGCGAAACAGAGCGGCCGCGAATGCTGTGGGACGTGGATGCGCATTTGGGAACCAACTGGGCGAATTGAGGTGCCGCCATGGCCGTGGCGAAAGACGTCTGGGGCTACATAGAGAATCGCGACCACCGCGTAATGCGGCGGATGAACCGCTGGAAAGCGCCGCGATGGATACGGTTCTGGATGCTGGCGGCGACGCGGATGGGCGATGGCTGGTTGTGGTACAGCCTCGGAGGCATGTTGCTGCTGATCGGTGGGCCACACCGATATGCCGCAGTGGGTGCGGCGGGATGTGCGGCCATCGCGGGAGTCTTCGTTTTTAAAGCGCTGAAGAAGATCAGCCACCGCCAACGGCCGTGTGAGTTGGAGCCGCATTGCTGGTCCAAGGTGCTGCCACCGGATCAGTTTTCGTTTCCTTCGGGACATACCATGACGGCGTTCGCGATCGCTCTTGTCTTGAGTTACTTTTATCCTGGGATGGAAGGACCGTTGTATTTTCTCGCAGCCAGCATCGCGTTTTCGCGCGTGGCATTGGGAATGCACTTCCTGAGCGATGTGCTGGCGGGAGCAGTGCTGGGCAGCGCGCTCGGGATCACATCCATCGTTACATTTGCTTCTTACGGTCTTGTCTAAGATTCTTCTGCATCGGAGAAGCACGAAGAGCCCATCCTTTGCACAACCCTCAAAGGGTAGGCCACCCGGTTCATCACCTTTC
>CAYOOS010000368.1:0-4811 GCA_964405585.1 uncultured Acidobacteriaceae bacterium
ATAATGGCGATGTCCGCAGCGTTGGTGCGAAGAGCTTCAGCACATTGCGAGGGAACGGTGAAGGAAAGCTGATATTTGCCGCGCAAAGGGCCGTGGGTGAAGCCTCGGACGAGTGGGGCGGTGTTGAGATATTGAACGATGGAGATGCGGAGCGAATTCACGGTCAATTAACCCAGTTGGGACCATTTCAGTATAGCAAAGGGACCGGGAATCGGCGGCTAGACGCCCAATTAAAAGAATTCCAACAATTCAAAAGAGATGAAAAAGGAGGATTGGGACCGTGAGAAAAAGATTGCGGGGGTCGCAGAAATGGCGGTTTTGTGATTCGCAGGGTATCTGCTATTATTAAGCGTTGTGTTTTCTATCCTTTGAAGAGCAGGAAGTGTAGCGTTATGGCATTGAAGTGTGCAATCTGCGGCAAAGCGCCGCACTATGGAAACGTGGTAAGCCACGCGAATAATACACGGCGTCGCCGCTGGAACCCGAATTTGAAGCGGGTGCGCGCGGTAGTAGACGGAGTTCGCAAGCAAGTGCGCGTCTGCACCGGCTGCATCCGGCTGGGCCGCGTGAAAAAAGCAGCTTGAGCAAAATATCTTGAGCTTCCTTCCGAGCCACCCCATCAGTGAACGAAAAATCCGTGGGCTACGCCACGCGGGTGCGTTGTTGCCTCTGGCCGGCCTGATTCTGGGTGTAGTTGGAGGCTGCAAGGTGCCGGAACACCACGCGGCGGACGTGTGGGCAGTGGTGAACGGTACGGAGATCAAGCGGGACGAGGTGGAAAAGTATTACAAGTCCCAGATCAACCCGGAAGCACAGGAACCATCACAGGAAGAGGCGCTTTCGCTGAAGCTGAACGTGGTGGAGCAGTTGATCAACAACGAGATATTGCTGGAGCGGGCGAAAAAGCTGAACCTGGAAGCGAGCGACGGTGAAGTGGAAGACAAGTTCACCGAGCTGAAGAGCCCGTTCACCGAAGAGGAATTCCAGCGGCAATTGAAGCAGCGCGGCATGGTGGTGGACGACCTGAAACGCGACCTGCGGCGCCAGCTATCCATCCAAAAGCTGTTGAACCGCGAGGTTGCCGCCAAGGTCACAATTACCGACCAGGACGTGCTGGACTTTTACAACACCAACCGGAACCAGTTTAACGTGGCCGAGCCGCAATACCGGATTTCGCAGATCGTGATTACACCTCACAAGGATGCTCAAATCCGCAACCGGAAGAACGACGATGCTACA
The DNA here is from genome assembly GCA_964405585.1 of uncultured Acidobacteriaceae bacterium. Taxonomy (GTDB): domain Bacteria; phylum Acidobacteriota; class Terriglobia; order Acidiferrales; family UBA7541; genus Acidiferrum. The sequence goes on from CAYOOS010000368.1 coordinate 1,240, forward strand.
AATGACGCGGAAGCAGCGCGCAAGGCCAAGATGTTGATGGACAAGCTGAACAGCGGCGCAGATTTTGCGCAACTGGCGATGGATTATTCCGAGGATATGAACACGGCGGCGAACGGCGGCGACCTGGGCTACATACCAGAATCGTCTCTGAACCAGTCGGACCCCACATTGAAGAAGACCGTGCTGGGGTTAAAACCCGGGCAGGTGAGCCAGCCGATCGTATTGAAGGACAGCACGCGAATTCTGAAACTGGTGGCACGCGAGGCGGCAGGGCTGCGCGGCGTGAACGATCCGCAAGTGCAGCAGACGATCCGCGACACGCTGCGCAATCGCAAGGAGCAACTGTTAAGGTCCGCGTACCTTGCTGTGGCGCGCGATGAAGCGCATGTTACGAATTATCTGGCGGCGCAAGTAGTTGAAGCCGCTGGGAAGCTGCCTGACGCTGCGAAATCCACTATTCCGACGCCGGCTCCTACGCCTGCGGCAACGCAATAGAGCACTCAAGTCTATTCCACAAACAAAAGATCCACATTAGGTTCGGAAGAACGCTACCGGTGTGTTCAGGTTTCGAAAGAGGCGGCTTATTCGACCCAGGCAAGGATATCGCCTGCGTTCACGGTCTGACCTTCCTTGGTTAGGAAGCGTTCCAATATTCCGCTTTTGGGAGATTTGATTTCGTTCTGCATTTTCATCGCTTCGACGACGATGAGCCCCTGACCTGTTTCCACCGTGTCTCCTGCGGCTACAAGAAGGCGAATTACCTTTCCTGGCATGGGCGCAACAATTTGCTGCCGGCCTTCGGCTTCCAACGCGCCTTGTTTTCGACCGTGCCAAACGCGGGGATCGACGATGTCCGCGGAAAACTCGTGGGGGCCGCACTGCAATTTGAGTTTGCCATCCAGTGAAGGGGTCACATGAATGACGAAAGATTGTCCATCGATAATCACAGAAATCGTGTTGGTTGAGATCTCGATGGCGTCGGCCTGGATGGGTTGACCATCGATAGCGATCTGGAAACGTTTAGCCTCGCGCTGTAATTCCACAACGCGCGTCTTCTTTCCCGAAACATCCTCGAGATGGACTTCGAGTTTCATGGCGTGCGATCCAGTTGCTCGCGGCGGCCTTGCGACTTCCAGCGCGAAGGCGTCGCGGAAGAAGTTTGCGCGGCATTTGCCGTGCTGCCGGCTCTGACGGTGTGCCAGAGAGCGGCCGCGATGACGGAAGCCTCCTCTGTGCCAGGGCGTGGAGGCGCTGCCGGAGGGCTGGGCCGAGCGAGCAATTCATCCAGCCATTTGGTGTGAAATTCGCCGCGGAGGAATTCCGGATCGGCGAGGATTCGCCGGAAGAGGCTGACGTTGGTGCGGATACCAGTGATGGTGTATTCGTCGAGGGCGCGCCGGAGGCGGGCGATGGTTTCTTCGCGGCTATTGCCCCAAGCAATGAGCTTGCTCAACAAGGGATCGTATTCCAATGGCACGGTATAGCCTTCGTAGACGCCTTCATCGAGGCGGATGCCAGGGCCGGTTGGAGCATGACGCGACAAAATTTTTCCCGGAGAAGGGAAGAAATTGTTGTCGGGATCTTCGGCATACAAGCGGACTTCCATCGCGTGGCCTCGCGGCGTGATAGCTTCCCAAGCAAAGGGCAAGCGGTGACCGGCAGCGATGGCGATTTGCAGTTTGACCAGATCCAAACCGGTGACTTGTTCGGTGACGGGATGCTCGACCTGAAGGCGCGTATTGACTTCGAGGAAATAGAAGTTGAGGCTGGCGTCAACGAGAAATTCCACGGTGCCGGCGTTGGTGTAGCGGCCTGCGCGGGCCAAACGCACCGCAGCGTCTCCCATTTTTTTTCGGAGTTCGGGAGTCACGACGGGCGAGGGCGCCTCTTCGATGACTTTTTGATGACGGCGCTGGATGGAGCATTCGCGCTCGCCGAGGGAAACGACACGGCCGTGGGCGTCGGCAAGAATTTGCACTTCGACGTGGCGCGTTCCGACCAAATATTTTTCAACGAAAACGCGAGGATCGCCAAAGGCGTTGAGTGCTTCCGAAGCCGCATCGCGCCACGCTGAGGCAAAGTCAGCATCGTCGGCGACTACGCGCATTCCCTTTCCGCCGCCTCCGGCGATCGCTTTCAGCAAGATGGGATAACCCATGCTGCGCGCCAGAGCCTGTGCTTCCTCTGGATTATCGACGGGATCACTTATGCCAGGAACCGTGGGGACTTCGGCGCGGCGAGCCAACTGCTTGCCGGAGGTTTTCGAGCCCATCATTTCCATGGCCTCGGCGGAAGGTCCGATGAAGGTGATGCGCGCATCGGCGCAGGCGCGGGGCAGGGCGGGGTTTTCCGCCAGGAAGCCATAACCGGGGTGCAGGGCGTCGCAACCCGTGCGGCGCGCCACATCGAGCAACTTATCAATGCGCAAGTAACTCTCGCGGGAAACGGCAGGTCCGATGGGGTAAGCTTCGTCGGCGAGACGCACGTGAGGCGAAGTGCGATCGACATCGCTGAAGACGGCGACGTTTTTGATGCCTAGTTCGCGGCATGCGCGGAGGATGCGCACAGCGATTTCCCCGCGATTGGCAATGAGAATTTTCTTGAACATGACGGTCTTTTCAACTGGCGCGAGTTTACCACGCGGGTTGCGGTGGCCAAGGAATAGCTAGCGCTTGCGTGTCGTATCGTTGGCGGTGTATGAAGAGGGGCGCCGAGAGCGGCCGGAGGACTCCATGCGAAAAAGATATCTGTGTGTTGCGGGGGCGTTGTTGTATTTTGCTGCCCCGGTTTTGTGTCAGCAAGCAGTGGTCGCGCCGCCGGAAAGCCTGGTGATTGATGGAGTGCCACCGGTTCCGGCGAGCATTGCCGATTTGGCGTGGCGCTACAGCGAGAATCGCTCCGCGGTTCCCGCCGATTGGCATCCGCGGCGGCGTGAACTGCTGATCAGCACGCGGTTTGGCAATACCTATCAAGCCCATCTGGTGAAAATGCCGGGCGGGGCGCGCCAGCAACTCACGTTCTTCAATGAGCCGGTGCACGGCGGCAAGTTTCAGCCTACCACGGGCGATTACATGGTTTTTCAGAAGGATATTGGAGGCGGCGAATGGTATCAGTTGTACCGCTATGACATGGCCAGCGGAGACACGACGTTGCTGACGGATGGGAAATCGCGGAATATCGCGGGGGCATGGTCCACCAAGGGCGATCGGATTGCGTACACATCAACGCGGCGCACCGGACAAGATACCGACATTTGGGTGGTTGATCCGCTGAATGTGAAATCCGACAGGATAGTCACTAAGCTCAATGGGGGCGGGTGGGATCCGGTGGATTGGTCTCCAGATGATGCGAAACTGCTGGTTGAGGAAGGGATTTCGGTCAACGAGACGTATTTGTGGCTGGTGGATACCGCAACAGGAGAGAAAACCGAGCTTACGTCGCGCTCGGGAGAAGAGAAAATTGCTTATGCCAACGCGCGATTCAGCAAAGACGGCAAGGGGATTTACTTCACCTTTGACAAGGACTCCGAATTTCAGCGGCTCGCGTATCTTGATCTTTCCACGAAGCAAACT
>CAYOOS010000369.1:0-4806 GCA_964405585.1 uncultured Acidobacteriaceae bacterium
CAACCTGACCATGCGGCGCGATCCTGCCGATCCTTCCGGCATGGGTGTGCACCAGAATTGGGCTTGGTCGTGGCCCGCAAACCGGCGGGTGCTCTACAATCGCGCCTCCTGCAATGTGGAAGGAAAGCCTTGGGATCCCTCGCGGCGGCAAGTCTGGTGGAGTGATTCGGCGCAGAAATGGGTGGGCAACGACGTCCCGGATTTCAAGGCCGATTCCAAGCCGGCTGAGCACATGGGGCCATTCATCATGAATCCGGAAGGCGTGGGACGCTTGTTCGCACCTCTTGGCGCATTTGCGGATGGACCCTTTCCCGAGTTCTATGAGCCCACCGAAAGCCCCGTGGACAATCTGTTACATCCGCAACAGTCCAGGAATCCAGTGGTGAAGCGATTCAAGACGCCCGACGATAAATACGCCACTCCGAAAGATGGCTATACAGTTGTCTGCACCACGTATCGCCTGACCGAGCATTACCACTACTGGACGAAAAACAATCCCATGAACGTGCAACTCGTGCCGGAGCCGTTTGTGGAGATTCCCGAAGAATTGGCGCAGGAGATCGGTTTGCGCGGGGGAGACAAGGTGAAGATCTCCAGCATTCGGGGGGAATATGTGGCCAAGGCCATGGTTACAAAGCGAATCAAACCCATGATGATCGACGGAAAGAAAACCTATCAAGTCGGCTTCCCCATCCATTGGGGCTATCGCGGCATTGCGGAGGACGAAGGGAAGACTTCCAAGACGCTGGCGAACTTAGTCACGCCGGCCGTGGTCGATCCCAATGCCTACACGCCGGAATTCAAGGGATTCCTCGTGAAGGTCGAGAAGGCGTAGGGGAGCAGCGATGAGCCAAGCGACACTGCGCATCCAAAAAATCTCCGGCCACGCGGGGAGCATTCCCGGCGAGGACACCCAGCGTGATCTGCAAGTGTGCAAACTGGTAGACACCACTACGTGTATCGGTTGCAAGGCCTGCGAAGTGGCCTGCGTTGAATGGAACAGCATGCCCTTCTCTCCGACCACGTTTGACAATACGTACCAGACCATGCCGGACACCCGCTGGAATTACTGGAACCTCATCCTGTTCAACGAACATGAGAAAGAAGATGGTTCATTGCAGTGGCTGATGCGCAAGCACCAATGCATGCATTGCGCGGAACCCGGCTGCCTGGAAGCGTGTCCCGCGGATGGCGCCATCGTGCAGTATTCCAATGGAGTTGTGGATTTCCAACAAGCAAACTGCATCGGCTGCGGCTACTGCATTACAGGTTGCCCCTTCAATATTCCGAAATTCAATTCGGTGACCAAGCGCGTGTACAAGTGCTCTCTGTGCACGGATCGCATTAGCGAAGGACTCGAGCCCGCGTGCATCAAGTCCTGTCCAACCGGCTGCCTGCATTTCGGCACAAAGGAAGACATGTTGGACCTTGCCGGACAACGCGCGAAGCAATTGAAGGATCACTTTGGCTACGCCAATGCCGGTGTGTACGATCCGCCGGGCGTCGGGGGCACCGGCGTCATCTATGTGTTGCATGACGCCACGAAACCCGAACTTTATGGAGGCCTGCCTGCCAATCCGAGCGTTCCGTTGGTCGTGAAGCTCTGGAAGCATCCGTTGAAGTGGCTGGGTAATCTGGCAATTGCGGGCGGGCTCATCGGATTGTTCGTGCACTATCTGCGGTTTGGTCCCAAAGCGCGCGAGGATGAGGACATTCCTCCCGTTGGAGCAGAACCGTGACGCATCCTGAACAAATCGCTCCTCACGGTCACGTGCTTCGCTACAGCTTTCCGGAACGCTTGAATCACTGGGTGGCGGCTGGTTCGTACCTTTATCTAATGGCCACGGGCCTCGCCTTCTGGTCCCCCTGGCTTTTCTGGATTGCGGTCATGCTCGGCGGCGGTCAGACTTCGCGCACGTTGCATCCCTGGGCGGGCTTGGTGTTCGCGGCCTCGCTCGGCTACATGTACGTGAAATGGTCGAAGCAAATGAAGTTCGAGGCCGTCGACAAGGAATGGTGGAAGTCTCTCCACTATTACATAACGAATCAGGACGACAAAATGCCTCCGGCCGGGCGCTACAATGCCGGACAGAAAGTGCTCTTCTGGAGTTTTTTCTTCGGCGGGCTGGTGCTGCTTCTGACCGGGCTCATTCTCTGGTTCACGGATTCGATTCCCTGGAGTTTTCGTTGGCTGCGCTACATCGCGGTGATATTGCATCCCATCGCTGCCCTGTTCACGATTGGCAATTTCATGATTCACGTGTACATGGGAGTGTTCGCGGAACGCGGCGCGTTTGGGTCTGTCATCCGCGGTGATGTATCCATGGCGTTTGCGAAACGCTACCACCCAAGCTGGTACAAAGAAATCGTGGGCAACTCTCCGCCCAGGAAATGAGCCTTCTCGCCACTGCTGGTGTAAATTACTCCGCGCGCATGGCCCGCGCTGAGTTGCTTGCCTCGCGCCATCCTTTCGCGCGGGAAATCCTCTCCTTCTACCTTCACCTTGCCAACTTTCAGAAGGAATTCTACGAGCGCCTCCCGAAAATCTGGGGCAAACGCCCCATCGTGCCCGCCGACGGAAATCTGCGCTCCGAACTTCACATCTCCATTCTGCTGGAGCCCCTGGCAAGATTCCTTTCCCTGGTCGAAACCCATGGTCCCGCGCCGCTTGCCGCGCAAGCTCAGCGCTTTAGGGTTCAGGGCGACGTCGCGTGGGCCGCGGCTCTGCATGAATTCTGGAATGTGGGATTGCTGGAAACGAGGAATCCCGCTTCGCCTGAAGGCGCCTCCGCCAGCCTCCTCCAGGAATTTCTAAGCCGAGCCTTCCTTCAGCCCTACGCCGAGTTCATAGCTGGCGCCATGCTGCCCCCCATTTCCGCCATGACCGATTGTCGCTGCCCGCGCTGCAAATCGCTGCCCCTGCTGGGCGTCCTGCGTCCGGAAGGCGACGGCGGGAAGAAATTCCTCCAGTGCTCCTTGTGCGCTCACGAGTGGGATTTCCTGCGCATCCTCTGCGCGCATTGCGGCGAAACCCGCGAAGAGAAACTCAGCGTTCACACCGCCGATCAATTCCCGCACATCCGCATCGAAACCTGCGACACCTGCAAACACTTGCTGCGCACCATCGATCTAACCAAAGATGGCAACGCCGTCCCCATGGTCGACGATCTGGCGATGATTCCTTTAACTTTGTGGGCCGAAGAGCGCGGATATCAGAGGATTCAAGAAAATCTGTTGGGAACTTAAGTTTGTGAACTCCGTGCAGGAATGGGCAGCGAACATCTTGACTATACGGGCGAAGTTTCGCAGGAATGGGGAGCGACTCGTAGGCGCCTGATTTGCCCATCAACCAATTCATCGTCTCTGACCTTGAGGCGGCGTCCCTCTGTTCGGACAACCTTGATGCGCTGCAAGCGAGCTACAACAGGCTGAAACCAGACCGCGAGCGAGATCGGTTCGCCAACGCTTTGATGGATCGTCTGAATGTTGACAAGGGTTACCTGGAAATAGCCTACTTCGCGGTTGGGGTTATGCAAGTATCCCCTCTTTTTGCAGCGCACTCTCAGAACATTGACCGGGATGTGTCACCCGGAGCTGACGAGTGCTAGAGGCTCATCTACCCCGTGATGCAGTTTTTTTCCTATCAAGGCTCACGGTCTTCCCGGTTGCGGGCTTCGGAGCACCGGTAACCCCAGGAGTTTTGTTCTCTTCGGCAGAATTCGTACCTCCGGTATGTAAACTCAGTGCATTTAGAATCAGTGACATAGCCGAGACCCGGCAGAAGCAGAGCAATGGCGGGGTCCGGCGCCTCATTTCATAGACCCTGGCAGCTCCTGGACCGTGAATTGCACCTCTGTCGACCCATGTCTCTCGCTTGAGAGTTCACTCGAGGTGCGACCAATGAATCGGAGTACCATGCACACGTGGTTCCGGGCCGTGATGTCAATCGCGCTATTTGGGGCGACATTTTTCGCTACCTCCAGCCGCGCTGCAATCGCCATTGATGCACGGGTTTCCACTGACCGGACTCCCGCGAGCAAAACCATCGTATCGCCGGCATTCTCGACGACGGCCAGCAACGAACTGCTTTTGGCTTTCGTGGCGACCGATTATAAGTCCGGGGCCAATACGACCGTCACCGGCGTAAGCGGAGCAGGATTGACTTGGGTGCTCGTCGTGCGCACCAACGCAGAAAGCGGCACATCCGAGATTTGGCGCGCGTTCGCTCCATCGACACTCACCGGCGCCACAGTTACCGCAACTCTTTCCCAGAGTGTTCTTTCCTCCATGACCGTTCTCAGCTTCTCTGGTGTGAACACCAACGGCACGAACGGCTCGGGCGCGATCGGAGCTACGGCCAGTGCCGATGCAAAAACAGGCGCGCCCACCGCGTCTCTGGTGACGACAGGCAACGGTTCGTGGGTTTTCGGGGTGGGCAATGACTTCGACAACGCAATTGCCCGAACACCCGGCACTGGGCAAAGCCTGGTTCACCAGGACCTCACCAGCACTGGCGACACGTATTGGGTACAAATGCAAAACGGCGTTACTCCCAATAGCGGCACAACTGTAACTATCAACGATACCGCGCCGACAACTGACCGTTACAATCTCAGTATCTGCGAGGTGCTCGCGGCCACAGGCAGCGTTCCAACATTTTCTCTTTCGGGAACGGTGAGTCCGAGTGGCGCGGGTGTCACGATAACGCTCACGGGTGCGGCTAGTGCCACGACGACTACGAATTCCTCGGGCAACTTCACCTTCGCCAATTTGATTGCTGGGTCGTACACGGTAACACCCAGCGAG
>CAYOOS010000370.1:0-4798 GCA_964405585.1 uncultured Acidobacteriaceae bacterium
CGGAAAATTTGGGCACGATTGCCCTTGGATTAGCTGTGCCTTTCGCGGCGGTCGTGAGCTTCTCTGGAATGGCCATGGGCGTCGAGCCAAGTCAATAGAGCGCGGATGCTGCCATTGGCCAGGGCGATGCTGGAATCCGCGGCACCATAGTAGAGATTGATGGTGTCTCCATCCTTGGCCACGGTATAGCCGCAAGGAAAGACCACGTCCTGAACATCACCGTGCCGTTCGTAGTCCGCTTCCGGGGCGAACATCCAGGAATCGCCACGCACCAAACATTTTTCGGGCTGCTCCAAATCGAAGAGAGCCAGGCCCAGGCGATAGATGGAGCTGGATGGAGTCCTGCGGACGCCGTGATAAATCATCAACCAGCCACGCGGAGTTTCGATGGGCGGCGGCGACATTCCGATCTTGTTCGCGTCCCACCACGCGCCGCGCCGGGCTTCCAGCATGAGCTTGTGGGAGCCCCAATGGCGCAAGTCCGGCGAGTAAGAAATCCAGATATGCGATCCGAGAGGAGTCATGGGGCGGTGAATCAAGGCCCAGCGCCCGTTGATCCTTCTGGGAAGGAGGGCGGCATCTTTATCGTCGGGCGGCATGACGACGCCGAGTTTTTCGTAGGCCAGGAAGTCTTTGGTCAGGGCGAGAGATACGCCCGGGCCACCGCGGGAATAGGAGGTATAGGCGACGGCATATTGCTCGAGTTCCGGCATGTAGGTGATGCGGGGATCCTCGATGCCCCAAACTTCTTCGGGGAATTTATCGGGTTCGGGCAAAAGCGTAGGCTTGTCATCGACGTGCCACTGATCCACGCCGTTTGCCGAACGCGCTGCGCACAAGTGCGAGAGGCCGCGGCGATCTTCGACGCGGCACAGAAGCAGGGTGGAGCCGTCGGGCAAAAGTGTCGCGCCAGAATTGAAAACGGTGTTGATCGAGTAGGGCCAATCCTTTGCGGTGAGGATGGGATTGGCAGCGTAGCGGTGAAATAAAATATCGTGTTGGATCATTATCTCTCTTAAGAACAGTTTGACAGCGACTGCCAGGCCGTAACGGTGAAGCAGGCCCGGCGAAAAAGAATTGCCCGTTGTTCAGGGCTGACTATCGGTCGTATCCGCTTCTTCCAGCTTCCGCATTTCCAGAAGTGCCATGAGGTAGGAGAGCGTCGACTCCGCACCCTGATTCTCATTGGCGCGGTCCGGATGAAGACCGTCGCGGCACCCGCCCGTGCTGGCATCGTAGAGGGCAACTTGCAGATCGTTGTCCCCGAGAAACCAATTGAAAGCCGTCCAGGCATCTTTGCGCCAGCGGCTCTTCCCTGTTGCGCGGTACGCCTGCAGGGAAGCGGAAACGGCGGCGCAGGCTTCGACGGGTTGCTGATCGAAGCGAGCCTTTTCGGTTTTTCTCGAATAGAACCCTTGGGATCCAATGGGAACGAAGTGACCCTTTATATCGCAACGCTGAACCGTCGCCAGCCATTCCAGCGCTTCGAGTCCGGCGGAAAGCATGGCTTCGTTGGCACCGCGTCTTCCGGCGCGTATGAGCGCTTGCGGCATGCGAGCGTTTGAATACGCGAGCACATTCTCAAAACATCTCCAATCGGCAGAAGAGTGCGCGCGGTAGGAATCGAGCAGACGATTGGCGAGCGCGTCCGCGGCATTCAGCGCAGCGCGATCGCCGGGGAAGGATTCGAGATATTCGAGGAGGCCGAGCAAAGCGAAGGCGCAAGCACGTGGGCTCTTAAACTCGACGGCGGCGGGGACAGCAAGCTCAAACAGACGCCCTGCAGCGCCGCGAAGTCCGGCATCCTTGGTGCGGCCAAGCACGGTGCCCAGGCCCCACAAGGCGCGCCCGTGGCTGTCTTCGGAGCCCTCCGCCTCTTGCCACTGGCGTTCGTAGCTGAGGCAATTCCGAAACCTTTTGGTTGCGGGATCAAATGCCAGCCACAAAAATGCAAGATACCGGGTGGCGAGATCGAGGGTAGCGGCCGGAGTGATGCCGGCAAATTCTTCCAGGAGAATGGCGACGATGAGAGCGCGAGCGTTGTCATCGGTTGTGTAACCTTCGGGATAATTCGGAACGACGAAAACGGCGTGCTCGATGATTCCCGTGTGGTCCGTCATGCGGAACAAGTGCTCGAGATTTACAGGGGGAAGGCGGTCAAAAATCTTTTCGGTGTTCTGTGCGGAAAAAGTGGCGCGTGGATTGCGCAGGCGCTCGTTGTAAACACGCTCGAAGCTGCCCATGTACTGCTGGGCGACGCGGTTCCAGACCATGTCTCGCGTATAGAGGTAGGCACGTTTGCGCATGGCGTGGCGAGCGGTGCCATTGTCCAAGAGTTCGATCGTTTTCGCGGCAATAGCCTGCGGATCATCGAAGGGCACAAGCACGCCGCGACCATCGTCCAGCAATTCCGTGGCATGAAGGTACGGCGTGGAGATGATGGCCTTACCGGCGCTCAAGGCATAGGCCAGCGTCCCGGAAACGACTTGCCCCTTGTGCTTATAGGGGGTGATGTAAATGTCCGCGGCGCCGATGACTTCGACCAATTCTTGCGGACTGACGAAGCGATTGCGAAAGATGACGTTGGCTTCCACGCCAAGATCTTTCGCGAGTTTTTGCAGGTAGTGCCTGTATTTGTCGCCCTCATGCCTGAGGATGTGAGGGTGGGTGACACCGGAAATCATATACACCACATTGTTGTGCTTCGACAGGATAGCCGGAAGCGCTTTGATCACGTTTTCAATGCCCTTGTTCGGCGAGAGCAATCCAAATGTGAGCAAGACAGCTTTTCCTTCAGTTCCAAAGGCGTCCTTGTAGAAGCTTGGATCCGTGAAAGCCAAATCCGGAATCCCATGCGGGATCAAATCAATCTTGGAATTTGGCACATGGAATACTTCCTGCAGGATTTCCGACGCCTGGCGGCTCATCACGATGAGGCGGTCCGATAGACCTGCAATCTCCTGCATCACAATGAGCTGATCGGGATTCGGCTCGCGCAGCACAGTATGAAGAGTAGTAACGATGGGCATCTGGAGGCGGCGCAAGAGCTCCAGGATGTGACCGCCAGCCGGTCCACCATAAATTCCATATTCGTGTTGCAGGCAGACCAGATCAATGTTGCTGAAATTGAGGAAATCAGCGGCCTGGCGATAAGAGGCCAGCTCATCCTGCGATAGCTCGAATCGTATCCGTGCGGGGTAGTTGTAGCCTTCCGGCGTATCGTTGACGGGCAAGGCCAGCAGCTCTGTGGCCTCGTATTTCGCGTGGATCGCGTCACACAAATCGGTTGTAAACGTGGCGATGCCGCAGCGTCGAGGAAGGTAGTTTCCAATGATGGCAATCCGGCCCGGCAGAATGGGCCGTGAATGAATTGGCCAGAGAGGAAGCATTTTTTCTTCGACCATTGGCGGGGCCAGTGCCGGAGCGAGGCTAATCACTTCCTCGGGGGAGGAAAAGGCAATCTCCGTGTGAGCGTAAAGAACATCGAGAAGTGCCGGGTCTTTTTCTTCTGAACTTATTTTTGGCTGTTTCATTCGATTCCTATCTTCATGAGCAGCCCATCCGTATCCGCAAAGTAATGAGCATGCCGTGCAGCGTTGGGCTCAAGTCGTGGCCCAAGATGAAGCGCAAGACTGGAGCGATCGAAGAGAGGAGGGATCAGTACGATCCTCCCATGCCTCCGCCGTAGCCTGAGCCAGCCGCGGCCTTCTTTTCTTCTTCCTTGTAATCGGCGATCAGGACTTCGGTGGTAAGCATCAATGAAACGATCGACGCAGCGTTCTGGAGTGCGAGACGGGTGACTTTCGCCGGATCAATCACACCGGCCTTGACCAGGTCGCCAAATTCAGCGGTTTCCGCGTTAAAGCCGAAGTTGTCCTCCTTCGATTCGCGCACACGTCCTACAATCAGGGCGCCTTCATGACCGGCGTTTTGGGCGATTTGCCGAATGGGCTCTTCAAGCGCGCGCCGAACGATGTTCACCCCGATGGCTTCATCGTCGTGCAGCTTGAGCTTTTCCAGGGCCGGCAGGCAGCGCAGAAGCACGGTGCCACCGCCGGGAACAATGCCTTCCTCAACCGCGGCGCGGGTGGCGTGCATGGCGTCTTCGACGCGAGCCTTTTTCTCCTTCAACTCGGTCTCGGTGGCTGCACCAACCTTAATGATGGCGACGCCGCCGACGAGTTTGGCCAAACGTTCCTGAAGCTTCTCCTTGTCATAGTCGGAAGAAGTGTCTTCGATCTGCAAACGGAGTTGCTTGATGCGGCCTTCGATCTCGCCAGCCTTGCCAGCACCCGCGACGATCGTGGTGTTGTCTTTGTCGATGGTCACTTTCTTGGCGCTTCCCAAGTCCTCGAACTTTACGTTTTCGAGCTTGATGCCGAGGTCCTCGGTGATGGCTTTCCCGCCTGTGAGAATAGCAATGTCCTCAAGCATGGCCTTGCGGCGATCGCCGAAGCCGGGGGCTTTCACCGCGGCGACTTGTATGGTGCCGCGCAGTTTATTCACCACCAGAGTAGCCAGGGCTTCGCCCTCGACTTCCTCCGCAATGATCAGGAGTGGTTTGCTCATCTTGGCCGTCTGCTCGAGCAGGGGCAGCAGATCCTTCATCGAGCTGATCTTCTTTTCGTGGATCAGAATGCGGACATCTTCCAGGATGCATTCCATGCGTTCCGGGTCGGTGACGAAGTAGGGCGAAAGGTAGCCGCGGTCGAATTGCATGCCTTCGACGATTTCAAGGGTGGTGTCCATCGTTTTGGACTCCTCGACGGTGATGACGCCGTCCTTGCCAACCTTCTTC
>CAYOOS010000371.1:0-4790 GCA_964405585.1 uncultured Acidobacteriaceae bacterium
GCGAATTCCACGCCAAGATGAACGCCATCGGCGCGGACCTGATTGCCATGCTGCACAAAGGCCTGAAACGACTGGAAAAAGATTTCGACGCTATGGTCATCGCCAATCAGGCAACCAACTTTTCCGTGGGCGCGAATCTCATGCTCGTCCTGGTTGGAGCGCAGGAGCAGGAGTGGGACGAATTGCACATGGCCGTGAAGCAGTTCCAGAACGTGAATTTGGCCATCAAGTACGCGCCGAAGCCCGTTGTAGCCGCGCCGCAAGGCATGGCGTTGGGCGGCGGCTGCGAAATCAGTTTGCACGCGGCGAGAATTCAGGCGGCAGCGGAAGCCTACATCGGCCTTGTGGAAGCGGGCGTCGGCCTGATTCCCGGGGGAGGCGGCACGAAAGAGATGCTGATCCGCGCTAACGAGAACGCTGCTTCGGGCGACGACCTCGATCTGTTCCACACCTTGCGCCCGGTCTTTGAAAATATCGCCACCGCCAAAGTCGGTACAAGCGCGGAAGAATGCCGTGAACTCGGCTACCTGCGCCGCAGCGATTCTTACTCGATGAATCGCGATCGCCTGGTTGCCGATGCCAAGCAGGTTGCCTTGGGGCTTGCCCGCGGTGGATGGAAAGCGGCCGGTTCCTCCTGGCAGGAAGGCGCGCAGGCCACGCAGATCAAGGTGCTTGGCGAATCGTTCCTGGCCGCTGCAAAGATGGCCATCCATCTGATGGTCCGGGGTGGCTACGCCTCCGATTACGACGCGCACGTGGCGCGCCAGCTTGCGAACATTCTTGCCGGCGGAGCGTTGTCCGCGCCGCAGTTGGTCAGCGAGCAGTACGTCCTCGATCTGGAACGCGAAGCTTTCGTCTCCCTCTGCGGGGAAAAGAAAACGCAGGAGCGCATCGCGCACACGCTGAAGACCGGCAAACCACTGCGCAACTAGGGGCAGCCAGAATCCCTCGGGCTCTCTCTGAACTTGCCGCGCCCGCGCACGGCGCCCAAACCGTATAAAAGCGTATTGCTCCGGCAAATAAAATCGTCTACCATCCCACATCTGAGGTTTCCCATGCAAAGACTCCTTGCACCGCGCGAAGCCGCCAGCATTCTGGGCATCAGCTATCCCACGCTGAAGCAGTGGATCTACCACGGCAAGATCAAGAGCGCCAAGACGCCCGGCGGCCACCACCGCGTCCCCGAATCGGAGATTGACCGCCTGATCCCCAAGAAACTCGAGCGCGGCGATATCGCCACGCGCCGCGGCAATTTCCGCAAGATCAGCGGCCGCAACCAGCTTATTGGCCGCGTCGTCGCCATCAAGTTCAGCGGGCTGCTGGCACAAATCACGCTGGCCATCGGCGAGCAGCACATCACTTCCATCATTACCGCGGATGCCGCCAAAGAAATGCGGCTCAAACCCGGCGAACGCGCCGCTGCCCTAATCAAATCCACCGAAGTGATGATTCTTCGCGTCTGATGATCACTCCTCGCGTGCAGGCAGCCATGCGCAATCTCCCAACAATTCGTCCGAGTAGGGGCACAGCACTGCTGCGCCCCATCTCGGCAATATTGCTCCTCTTGTTCTTTTTCCTAACCGCATTTAATCTCCACGCGCAATCCGTGCGCATCGCGGCCGCTTCCGATCTGCAATTTGCTCTCACCGATCTAGCCTCGCAGTACGAAAAACAATCCGGCGCAAAACTTGCCATCACATACGGCTCCAGCGGCAACTTTTTCGCGCAAATCCAGAATGGCGCTCCCTTCGATATTTTCTTTTCCGCCGATATTTCGTATCCGCAAAAACTGATCGAAGCGGGGTTTGCGGAGCCCGATTCCCGCTACACCTATGCGTTCGGCCGCATTGTCTTATGGGTGCCATCCGATTCGCCAATAAACGCCGCGCAGATGCAATGGAAAACCTTACTTGATGCGCGCATCCAGAAAATCGCCATCGCGAATCCCGAGCACGCCCCTTACGGCCGCGCCGCCGTTGCTGCTCTGCAAAAGGCCGGCCTGTACGAGCAAGTCAAATCAAAACTGGTTTACGGCGAAAACATTTCGCAAGCCGCGCAATTCGTGCAGTCGGGCAGCGCCCAGGCGGGCATTCTGGCGATGTCGCTCACCTTCACGCCTGCCATGAATTCCGGCAAAACCTGGGAAATCCCGCGCGATTCTTATCCGCCTCTCGAGCAAGCCGTCATTCTGCTGAAATCCTTGCCGAATAAGCCCGCAGCCAGCGCGTTCCTTGCGTTTTTGCGAACAGATCCGGCACGCGCCACGCTGGCCCGCTACGGATTCACACTGCCCGCTGCCGCACCAACACGCGAGGTCAAACCGTGAACCTCGATGCGCTTTTGCTTTCCTTCCGTTTGGCGGCGGTGGTCTCCGCGGTTCTCCTCATCCTGGCGCTGCCTCTCGCCTACTGGCTCGCTTTCACTCGGTGGCGCGGAAAGTTTCTCCTGGAATCGGTTGTCGCCCTACCGTTGGTTCTTCCGCCCACGGTTCTCGGCTTCTACGCCCTAATCGCGCTGGGTCCGCGCGGCCCGCTTGGGCGTTTGTGGCAATATCTGTTCGGCCACACTTTGGCCTTCACGTTTGCCGGCTTGGTCATCGCCTCGCTTGTCTACAGTCTTCCGTTTGCCATGCAGCCGCTCATCGCCTCCTTCGAATCGCTCGACCGGCATCTGCTCGACGCCTCCTCCATCCTCGGCGCTAACCGTGCGCGCACGTTTTTTCGCATCATTCTTCCGCTTTCCTGGCCGGGAGTTGTCACCGCGCTCGTTCTCAGCTTTGCGCATACGCTGGGCGAATTCGGCGTTGTGCTGATGGTAGGCGGCAATCTGCCGGGGATTACCCGCACCATTTCCATCGACATCTATGACCGCGCCCAGGCGCTTGATTTCACCGCCGCGAATCACACCGCGCTTCTGCTCTTGGGCATCTCATTTGTCGTGCTGGCCCTGGTTTATGGGATGAATCGCCGCGTGTGGTCGCCGTGGCCGACGAAGTGACTCTGCCCATGCTCTCCGTTGATATTCGCAAGGAATTCCGCGCCGCCGGCTCCCCGCGTTTTCTCCTCGACGTCAAAGAAACCTTTGCCCCTGGCTTTACGGTGCTCTTCGGCCCTTCCGGGGCAGGGAAGTCCACCCTGCTTGATTGCATCGCCGGCCTACTCCGTCCGGATGATGGTGTGATCAAATTGGACGAGGAACTTTTCTTCGACAGCACTCGCCAGCTTTCCCTGCCGCCGCAACACCGCCGCACCGCTTACGTTTTTCAATCGTTGGCGCTCTTCCCCCATCTTTCTGTGGAGGAGAATGTTACTTATGGCCTCTCGTCACTTTCTTCATCAGAGCGTCAGGAGCGTGTCGAACGCATTCTTCCTGCGTTTCACATCGAGTCGCTGCGCGCGCGCAAGCCCGGCGAACTTTCCGGTGGTGAAAAGCAACGTGTCGCCCTGGCGCGATCATTGGTGACACAGCCGCGATTGCTTCTGCTGGACGAACCGCTCACGGGACTCGATGCCGCATTACGGCTCGCCATTCTGCAGGATCTACGCACGTGGAATGCCGCCAGCCGCATCCCCATCCTGTATGTCACACACAATCGCGAAGAGGTGGATGCCATCGGCGAACGCGTTGTGGCGCTTATCAATGGCCGCGTGCAGGAGAGGGGTACTCCCCGCGCGGTTCTTGACGCGCCGCGAAGTATCGCGCTGGCCCAGGCCGCCGGGTTTGAAAATCTTCTACATGCGCATGTCGTCGAGCATCGCCCCTCGGAAGGTGTTATGCGTGTAGCGCTTGCTTCCGCAAACTGCGATCTGGAAATCCCTCTCGGCACGGAGCCGCCGGGTGCGGCAGTGCAAGTCGCGATCCGCGCGGGAGACATCCTCCTGGCCACCGAAGCGCCTCGCGCTCTCAGCGCGCGGAATATTTTCCCTGGCACGCTGGAGTCGCTTGAACCGCGCGGTTCACTCGTTGTTGCGCAAGTGCGCGCCGGAGCCCGCTTCACCGTGCATCTCACGCCCGGCGCCGTGCGTTCGCTGCAGCTCGTCCCCGGCCTTCGCGTGTGGCTGGTGCTGAAAACGCATTCCTGCCACGTCGTCCTGCCCTGAAAATAAGAAAGCGCCTCAACGGCAAGGCGCCTCCCACCAATTCAGATTTCCAGCTCTTCTCTGTGAACTCTGCGTCCTCTGCGTAAGCCTTTTTTATTTTGTGCTATTCCGTGGTAACCACCAACGCCGTGCAAATCTTCGCGCCCACCCGCGAATAGCCGTGCGGCAATTGCGAATCGAAATACAGCGAATCGCCTGCTTCCAGATACTCCTGCTCCGCGCCAACCTTCAACGCCAGCTTTCCTTTCAGCACGTAGATGAATTCCACGCCGGGGTGCTGGTGCAGCCGCACATGTTCCGGAGCAACGTTCCGGAAATCCGCCAGGTACGCGTTGAACTTTCGATCGGTCGCCAGGTAATCGAGCGACTCGAAATCAAACGCGATCTCCTCTAAATCCGGCGCTTCCGGAAAGCGCAACCGGTCTTTCTTGCGCACCAAGGCAAAGGTGCGCCGTTCTTTTTCATCGCCGAAAAAATATTCCAGGCCCACACTGAAGACCAGCGCGATTCGCGAAAGCGTCGGCAGCGTCGGGTAGAGCTTTCCGTGCTCCAGTTTGGAGAGCAGTGCAGGAGATAGTCCGGTGTGCCGGCTCAGTTCCACCAGCCCCATTTTTCGCCTCAGGCGCAGATGTCGCAGCTTCTCGCCCAATCGGTAGCGGTCCAGGGTCTCTCTCAAATGTGGCGAAACCA
>CAYOOS010000372.1:0-4779 GCA_964405585.1 uncultured Acidobacteriaceae bacterium
CCTGTGGCACCGGTGGCCTGGGTGTAATATCCGAGCGTATAGCGCGTCTTGATCCGCTGAATCAGTGCGCCAAACGCCGCATCCAGGTGAGCGACATCCTGCACATCAAAGATTTCCCCGCCTGTCTGATCCGCAACTTTGTGAATGCTCACCAGTCCTTGGACCAAGCCCGCATAGAAGATCGTTGCGGGCGGATTGTATCCGGGTATCTTCAGGTTGTATAAAACCGAATCCGACGCGATACATTCGGTGACGATGTCGCTCGTCCCCTGTCCGCCCGCGCTCGTGCCAACGTCATCGCTGATCAGAATAATCACCCGCCGCCCTTTTGCCGGAGTGTTCAGCAGATACTGCGCAGCGACAAATATCCCATCATTGATATTTGTGGCTCCGCCCACGTGGAAAGCGCTGATCTGGCGAGCAATCTCGCTCTTATCCTTAGTGAACGGCACGCGCATCTCGGCCTCAGTAGAAAACGTAAACAGCGCCACTTCATCTTCAGGCTTCAGCGCCGCCAGCGCCGTGTTCGCGGCGTCACGCAGCGGCCCCAGGAATGGCCCGATCGAATCGCTCAGATCCAGTACCAGCGCCACATTCAGTGGCAGCTCGTCGCGGCTGAAAATCTCTATCTTCTGCGCCACGCCATCTTCGCGAACCTCGAACGCATCTTGTTTCAAGTCGCCCATGATCGCGCCGGCTTTCGTCTTCACCGTGGCGTCAATCAGAACCAGGTTCACGTCCACATGAATGACGCCCCCACCTTGCTCCTGCCCCAAAACGGGCATTCGCAAGAAAAATCCCACGAAAACAATCGCAACGAACCAGCGCATCGTCTTCCGCCTTCCCTTCAATCCCGGACAAACAAATTTCCGGCGACAATCTCAAATTCAATCTTGATCCCTGCCCACTACCTTAACAGTTCGCCCAACCCCCGTCCGTTTGCATCATCGCCACCAAGCCGCCATGCCCAATTTTGTCCCGTAGACCGCCATGGCGTACACTGATTACTCGCTGTTTCCGTCTAATCCTGTGTGAGGCATCCTTTGAACCATCCTATTGGCGCACTTTGGCAAGGCCGTTTTCCTCGGCGAATCTTTGCGGCAACCTCTCTTCTCGCCGCAACTCTTCTCGCGCTTCCCCTGCGCTCCGCCGATCCCCCCGACCCCGCTGCCAAAACCTCGCCTCTCTTCGACGCCATGAAAATCGAACTCGACCGCTCCATGAAATCTCTCAGCGAGCAGGATCCTCCTGCCTACTACATCGGTTACACCGTCACGGATTCCCAGCGTGTCACAGTCTCGGGCTCCAACGACGCTCTTCTCAACAGCGATGAAAATCGCAATCGCTGGTTGGAAGTCACCGTGCGCACCGGCACCTATGACCTCGACGACACTCATAAGATTGATGGTCGCACCCCTCCCAACGGTGGCCCGGGTACCAATGTTCCTCTCGACGATGACCCCGATGTTCTCCGCCGTGCGCTCTGGCTCGAAACCGACAAACAGTACCGCGCAGCTGCCGAAGCCTTGATCAAGATCAAAACCGGCAAGGAAGTAAAAGTGCAAACCGAAGAGGGCCGCGCCCCTGATTTCTCGCACGAAAAGCCGCAGACCTACACGGGTCCCTGGGTCTCCTTCACCCTCGATCGCAAACCTTGGGAGCAAAAGGTCCGCGACTACACCGCCTACTTCCGCCAGTCAACCGCGGTCATCAATTCCATCGTCACCTTCACCGCCAACGCCGAAAATATTCTTCAGCTCAATTCCGAAGGCACGCGCCTGCAATTTGGCCAAGTCCGTTACCGCCTGGAACTCTTTATCCAAGGTAAGGCCAGCGATGGGATGGACATCGACCGCTACTACAATTTTGACTGGGTCAATCCCTCCGAAGCTCCCACCGACAAAGCCGTCTATGCCGCCTCCGCCCAGCTTCGCAAGGAAATGGAGGGCCTCGTCGCCTCTCCCATCAATGATCCGACGGTGGGGCCTGCCCTTCTCACCGGCCGCGCCGCCGCGGTGTTCTTCCACGAAGTTTTCGGCCATCGCGCCGAGGGTCATCGCCAAAAAGACGTCAATGAAGGCCAAACCTTCGCGAAAAAGGTCGGCGAACCCATCCTCCCGGGTTTCCTCAGCATCATTGATGACGCCACCATGAAAAAACTCGGTGACCAGGACCTTCTCGGCTACTATCAGTTTGACGACGAAGGTGTCGCAGCGCAGCGCGTGGTCCTGGTGGATCATGGCGTCCTTAAAAACTTCGAGATGTCGCGCTCACCGCTGGCAGATTTCCCCCATTCCAACGGACATGGCCGCCGCCAGATCGGCGCAACGCCCGTCTCTCGCCAGGGCAACCTCATCGTGCGAAGCGACAAAATGGTGACCAACGCTCAGCTTCGCGCAAAACTCATCGATCTCATCAAGCAGCAGGGCAAGCCGTTCGGCCTGCTCATTGACGACATTGCCGGAGGTTTCACCTTTACCGGGCGCGGTCAGCCCCAAGCCTTCCAGGTGCAGCCCCTGGTAGTCTTTAAAGTCTTCGCCGATGGCCGCCCTGACGAACTCGTCCGTGGTGTGGACATCGTAGGCACTCCTCTCGCCGCGCTAACCAAGATTGTCGCCACCGGCGATACTCCCGAAGTCTTCAATGGTTATTGTGGCGCGGAGTCGGGGTATGTTCCGGTTTCCGCGGCTTCTCCTGCCATCCTCACTTCCGAATTGGAAGTCCAGAAAAAGGAAACTTCCACGGACCGGCCGCCGATTCTGCCGCCGCCCGCGCACGACAACGCAAATCCGGGAGGCCTCCAGTAATGCGCACCCTTCGGCTCGCGGCTTTTCTCTTTGCTCTTGTCACCGCTTCCGCCTCCTTTGCCCAGGCTCCCGCGGACAACGATCACACCCTGCAAGCTATGCGCGATGAAATGGCGCGCTCCAAGACACGCCTCGAACTCCAGATCCCGAAGGTCGATCAACCCGTTCGCCCCTACTACATCGAATATCGCCTGCTCGATATGGACGTTCGCGAAGTCGTTGCTGAATTCGGCGCCCTGGTCAGTTCCAATCACAATCGTCAGCGCCTAATGAACGTCTCCGCGCGTGTCGGCGATTACAAACAGGACAGCTCTAATTTCATCAGCGATGAAGGCTTCCGCGGTTTCATCGGCCCCAGCGGGTCCGTCGGCATCGACCGCGACTACAATTCCCTTCGCCAGGATCTCTGGATCGCCACCGATCAGGCCTTCAAGGAAGCTGTCGAAACCTATTCCCGCAAACAGGCCTATCTCAGCAGCCTCGCTCGCCCTTCTGACATTGACGATTTCGCAAAGGTCACGCCAATCCAGCACATCGATCCGTTGGTGGCCCCGGACTGGTCCAATCGCAATTGGGATCAGGAAGCTCGCGACACTTCCGCCGCTCTCCGCCTCTTCCCGCAAATCTATGAATCGCGCGTCGTCTATTACCTGGTGTACGTGACCGAATATCTTCTCACCAGCGAAGGTACGGAAATTCGCGTCAATCATTCTCTCGCTGCCATCGAAGCCGGAATGAACACTCTCGCTTCCGATGGCATGCAGGTGAATCACTACTACTCCAGCTACGCTCCGCGCCCTGCCGATCTTCCCAGCGTGGACACCGTCCGCAAAAGCCTCAACGTTGCCGGGACTGAATTAATGGCCATGCGCGCGGCTTCCACAGCCCCCGATTACACCGGCCCGGTCTTGTTTGAAGCTCGCGCCGCGGCGCCGCTGATCGCTGAGGTGCTCAGCCCGTCCTTGAGCGGTGCTCGCCCGCCCGTGGCTTTCCAACCTGTCGTGGATCAACTCATGAGCAGCCTCGGTGCCACCAGCGACTGGAGCGGCAAAGTGAACTCCCGAGTTCTTCCTCTCAGCGTTTCTCTTGTGGACGATCCCTTCACGAAAGACTTCAAGGGCGCTCCCCTTGTCGGCAGCTATTCCATTGATGAAGAGGGAGTCCCTGCGCAAAAAGTGGATCTCGTCGAACAAGGATTGCTCAAGAACCTTTTGATGTCGCGCCGACCCGGCCCCGATTTCGACAAGTCCAATGGCCATGGCCGTTCCGCTTTCCTCAGCGACCCCAAGCCCACCATGAGCAATCTCTTCTTTTCTTCCGCCGAAACCGTTTCCCGCGACGACCTCAAAAAGAAATTCCTAGAGGCTTGCCGTTCCGAGAAGCTTCCCTATTGCATGGTCATCCGCCAGATGGACAATCCTTCCATCAGCCTCCTCCATCAGGATGACTTCACGGAACTCCTCGCCAGCTTCGGTGGCAATGCCGCCACCGATCGACTCCCGCTCGTCGTCTATAAGTTCTTCCCGGACGATGGCCACGAGGAAATGGTCCGCGGCGCTCGCATCACCGGCTTCAGCCCGCGCTCCCTGCGCAGTATCAGCGCCATTGGCGACGACAACTTCGTCTACAACTACATGCAAAGCCAGGTTGTAGGCGTTTCGGGCACCGCTCTCGGCTCCTTCGGTACCGCGCAGAACGGTCTTCCTGCCTCTGTTGTTGCTCCGTCACTGCTCTTTGAAGAAGTCGAGGTGCGTGGTGCCCGCGGCGAGCCCAAGCGTCTCCCGCTAATCCCCGAGCCTCCCTTGAACTCAAAAGCCAACAACTAAATGCCTTTGCAGTGGCCGACCCCGCCTCGCGGGGTCGGTTCCTGGGTACGTCACGAGAAGGCTTCTCTCATTCCTTCAAGAACACTCCAGCCTGTCATCCTGAGGCGCGCGCCGTTTGTGCGCCGAAGGACCTCAACCGATCACCG
>CAYOOS010000373.1:0-4772 GCA_964405585.1 uncultured Acidobacteriaceae bacterium
CCGCGCAGCGCATGATTACCGACCTGCGCAAACAGGTGCAGGCGCACATCGGGCGGCTTCCGGTGAGCTTCTACGACGCCAACAAAACCGGCGTGCTGGTTTCGCGCATCATGAGCGACGTGGAAGGCGTGCGCAACCTGATCGGCACCGGCCTGGTGGAATTTGTGGGCGGCTTGATGACCGCCGTGGTGGCCCTGGTCTATCTGCTCTTCGTGAACGCTTCCATGACGCTGCTGGCCTTTGCAATCCTGATTGTGTTTGCGCTGTTCCTGAACTACGCGTTTACGACGATTCGGCCAATCTTCCGCGCGCGTCCCAAGATCAATGCGGAAGTCACCGGGCGTTTGACGGAATCGCTTGGCGGCGTGCGCGTGGTGAAGGGCTATCACGCGGAAGAGCGCGAGGAGCAGGTTTTCGGCGCGGGCGTGCAGCGGCTGCTGGACAACGTGCTGAAGACGTTGACAGCCACATCGATCATGAGTCTTTCCGGCGCGACGCTGATGGGACTGGTGAGCGCAGTGATTATGTACCTGGGCGCGCGGCACATCCTGGCGGGGACGATGACGAATGGGCAACTGATTTCGTACACCGCGTTTCTGGTGCTCCTGGTCGCGCCGGTGTTTCAGATTGTGGCTATCGGCACGCAAATCACCGAAGCCATTACGGGATTGGAGCGAACGCGCGAAATCCTGAACGAAGCCAAGGAAGATGCCGACCCCAAGCGCAGCGTGACGCTGGAGCGCATCGAAGGACGCGTGGCGTTCGACAATGTCCATTTTTCCTACGAGCCGGGGAAGGAAGTACTTCACGGGATTTCGTTTGCCGCGGAACCCGGCACGGTGACAGCGCTGGTGGGCCCATCGGGTTCAGGCAAGTCCACGATTATCGGGCTGATTTCGGCGTTTTATACGCCGTCCGAGGGGCGCGTGCTGGTGGATGGCTACGACCTTGCCACGGTGCGACTCAGTTCGTACCGCACGCAGTTGGGAGTGGTGCTGCAGGAAACGTTTTTGTTCGACGGCTCGATTCGCGAAAACGTTTCGTATGCGCGGCCCAATGCCACCGAAGAGGAGATCCTGGCGGCGTGCCGCATCGCGCGCGTGGACGAGTTCGCGGAAAACTTCACGCAAAAATACGACACCGTCGTGGGCGAGCGCGGCGTGAAACTTTCCGGCGGACAAAAACAGCGCGTCTCCATTGCGCGCGCGATTCTTGCCGATCCGCGCATTTTGATTTTGGATGAGGCGACTTCCAGCCTGGATTCGGAATCGGAAGCGCTGATTCAGGAAGGATTGCGCTATTTGATGCGCGGACGAACCACGTTCGTCATCGCGCACCGGCTTTCCACGATTCGACGCGCCGAGCAGATTCTGGTGGTGCAAGACGGAAAGATTCTGGAACGCGGAACGCATCAAACGCTGTACGCCGCGCAAGGACGCTATTTTGAGCTGTACACGAAACAGCATGCCGTGGAAACCAATCTGTTTCTCGCCCCCGGCGAAGGCGACAAGGTTGAAACCTCCGACGACGCTTCCGGAAGCGGCAAAAGCGGGGACGGCAATTCCCTTCCCGACACGATGCGGTTCATGAGGGGCCGCAGCGCTTGAGCGCGACGCACAAATAAAAACGCACTCCAAGACAGCAAGAGTGCGTTTCCCACGTTTAAATTTGCAGAAAAAATCCGCTCACAGCGAAGGTCTGCGCAGCAAAGGCTTTTTGGCTTGCGCGCCGGCTTGCGCGGGCAAAAGCGTGGCCATTTTGCGGATCATCGCAAGAACCAGGCGTTTATCGCCATCGGAAAGAGTCGTGCTGTATTTCTTGATCTCGGCGAGGAAGCGGATTTCGTCCTGGGAAAGTTCGCCGAGCATTTTCTGGGTTTCCTTGTCGCGCGGCGTTTCGGTCCCGGGGAAGAAATCGGCGAGCGAGATTTCCATGGCTTCGGCGATTTTGGCCAAGGTTTCCAGCGAAGGAACAGTGTGGCCGTTTTCGACGCGGGAAAGATAGCAGCGCAGCAAGCCGGTGCGGCGCTCGATGTCGCCCTGGGACAATCCCCGCTGGCTGCGGTAGGTTTTTATCACTTCACCAATATTGACTTGTGGTTTCTCTTTTGGCACGGTTTCCCCCAATCGCACCAGTATCTTAGTCACTAACAGTAGGAGTGGCAAGAGGGAAAAGCGGTTGGTGGGTTTCGTAAAGGTAACCCGGCCTGTGGAATGCAGCTCTATCGCAAAGAAAAGAAGGAAGTTCTGGTGAAGCGGCGAATATATCTCTGGAGTTAAAACACCTAGTTTCCTAGAGGCTTGGGGCACGGCTAAAGCCGTGCCCTCCCGGAAGAGTTCGCTGGAATGACTTCTAGCGCGAGGGCTTGAACGTTTCGGGAAGCACGTTGTAACCGGTGACTTCCAGAAAGGGCTCTTTGCCATTCAGGTCGCTGGCGTCGAAGGTTGCCGTGACTATTTTTTGTTCGCCGGGCAGTAGCGAGAAATAGTTGTCGTCCCAGAAGACCGGCACGAGGTCGTCACCATTCTTGCCCTGGGTGAGGCGGGCATGGATTTGGAACGCCACACTGGCGCTGGGATTTTCCACTTTCAGGCGAACTGTTCCCCTGCCCGATTCGAGACGATGTTCGGCTTTAAGGGCAAGCTTGATTTGCGGCAAGGAGTTGAGTCCGGTGAGATCGGCAAAATCCTTTTGCGGGGTGTAGTCGGTGTCGTCGCGGGTGGGCCAATCCAAAGTGTCGGGCTTGGTGGAAAGCCAATAGAAATTGTCGCTGAGCAATTTGCCCGCGGCATCGCGCAATTCCAGTTTAAGGAAATATGCTGTGGAAAGAGCATCAGGCTTGGGCAGATCGAGCGCCTTGATGCTGGCGTCAGCGGGAACGTCGAGCGAGGCATCCGTGGATGTGATTTGTTTCGCGTCAATGTTAAAGAGCTTTGCGTTGACCTTCAGGCCTTGCAGTGGTTCGTAGGTGCCGTTCACGATGGCGACGGAATTGTCGTCGTAGCCGTATTGGACATGGACAATTTCCTGGGCTTTCTTGGTGCCGAAATAGCCGCCGGCGGGGACGAGATAGTAGTCATAGAGATGCCAGATCAGGGAAGGCCAGGCATTGTTGAGCATCCACTGGATCACGCCGGTAGAAACATATTTGTTGCGGCCATAGGCTTCAAACATGGAGCGCTCGTTGTCATAGGCCTGGGCTTGGGCCTTGCGCTCGAAGTCATCGAGGGAAGTGGGAGCGCCGTAACGTTTGTTAAGGGCATCCACGAAAACGTTGATGTTTGCAAAACGCTCGCGGCCTGCGTGGAAATTCCAATATTCGTCGATGGGCCACAGGTGATCCTTGGGGATGAACTTCGCGAGGCTCTCCTTGGTGGGAATGGCCGGGCCGGGGCTGGTCTCCGTGTTGTAGCCGTAAGCGCCACCGGCTTGCTTATCGGCGAGCCAGTAGACGGGCGGTTCGTACTCGTAGGGACCGGTCATCTTGACGCCGGATTTTCCCGTGACGTTGGTGGGAGTATCCGAGGCAGAGGAGACAACGGGATTGGGCCACTCGAGATCCTTGAGGATGCCGAGGTAGATATTTTCGATTTCGGGCGGGGGAGGATTGTCGCTGCCATTCAGCCAAACGAAAACGCTAGGATGCGTGCGCAAACTTTTGATTTGATCGGTTAGCGAAGCGGCGGCAATTTTCTTTGTTTCGGGCGTCCAGGTGTCCCAATGCTCGAAGGTATCGCAGCACATCCAGCCGGGCATCACCAAAAGTCCCATGCGGTCGGTCTTGTCAAAGAATTCCTTGCGGTCGATCTTCCCTTCCAAGCGAATGGCGTTCAGGCCCATGTGCTTGGTGTAGGCAAGGTCGGCGTCCAGTTTCTTGGATGACCAACGAAGCAGCATCTCGGGCGCCCAAGCCGCGCCGCGAATAAGGACACGCTTGCCATTTATTTTGAAGAGACGCTCATTTTTGCCGGTGACTTCGGAGGTGACTTCGCGGATTCCGAAATCGAGGCTGACGCTATCGGAAATATCCTTTCCGATTTCCACGCGGAATTTTGCGGGGTAGAGATACGGCTCGCCCATCTGGTAGGGCCACCAGAGATGCGGCTGCGCCAGGTTCAGCTGGGCAAACTGCTCCGGCGAGAAGTGCACGATTTTCGTTTCGTTTGCGGCCAGTTCGACAGGTTGCTGCAACGTTTGTCCCGCCGCTTCCGCATATAGGACCGCATTGACGGGATGATCGGCGTTGTTGCGCACTTCGGCGGTAAGGGTGAGCGCGGCGGTTTTGTAGTTTGGGCCGAGTTTTGAGAGCACGTAAGGATGGCGGAGGGAAAGGTCACCGCTGGTGGTGAGATAAACTTCGCGCCAAATGCCCATGTCTTTATCGGGAGGAGTGGGATTCCAATCCACCCAGGTGAGGCCAAAATCCGTTTTTTCGGGAGCGAATACCTGCACGGCCAGGGCATTCTGTTTGGGGCGGAGAAGATTCTTGACGTTGAATTCGTAGGCGCGGTAAGGTCCGGCCACGGCGACGTGATCGGCGATTTCCTGGCCATTGATCCAAATATTGGCGCTGCTGTTGATGCCAAGGAAATGGAGCCACACGAGACTGTTGGCGAACTCGCGTGGGGTGGCGAATTCCGTACGAAACCAGAACGAACAGAGATACGGGCTGTCCGGGGGCATGTCTCGATTGGAGAAGGGCATATCACCGCCGAGTACAATGCCTGGAAATTGTTTCAGGTTCATGCCGTAGTCAGGATCCGGAAGTGTTT
>CAYOOS010000374.1:0-4770 GCA_964405585.1 uncultured Acidobacteriaceae bacterium
CAAGGACTCGACGAATGCCGCCGAGCCATCGCGCAGCCAGCCATCGAGTTGGGCAGGTTCTTTGAGTTGTTGGCCGCGCTTGCGGGGGACGGCGACGAAGCGGCAGGAGAATTCCGGAAGGCTGGTCATGTCTCCCCACAACTTTTCAAACTGTGCCACCGGGAAGATGTCTTCCTGACCTTTTCCCCAGCGTTTCTTGACGTCCTTCAGCGTGATGTAAGTGGGCATGCGTGCGGCCAGGGTGCGCACGGCGCTGTGCACTTTTTCCTTGTGCGTAAGATCGTTGCGCGTCAGACCGAATGCGGCAAGGAGTTGGTCGAGGTCGATCCAATAGGTGGCACTGTTGTACCAAGAGAGGAGAGATTCGGCCTCTTCGCTGGGAAGCGCGAGACCTTCGATCAGGCGCAGGCGGCCATCGACGCGAGCCAAGCCACCGCCGCGGTCTTCTACTTGGCGCGCAATCACTTCGGCGGTGAGCGCTGCGCCCTCAGCGATGTGGTAGCCGAGCAGGCCCGGATCGACATCGGCACCCGTGGTGTCGATGTTGTGAATCAAGAGGTATTTTAAACGAGGTCTTTCGTCCAACAGCCGAAGGAGAGTGCCGTTGCGAAGCATGTTGGGCACTTCGTACCAGTGGCCGACGGGATGGAGACATTGCATGGGAACGTTATCGGTATAGCTGGCACCCTCCCCTAAGTGGCGAGCCCAGGCGATGAGTGTGGAATGGAGACTGTCGCGAACTTTTTGTGCTTGTTCGTCGAGCAATTGCTGCGGCAACTCTTCCCATGCAAAGCGAAGGTCACGTTCCATGGGGACAAAGCGGAGACCGATGGAGCGCCCGGGAGAGAGCAGCAAGGGTCCGGGGTAATCATAATTGCGCTGTGCGGCGAGGTGCTCTTGGATTGCGTCGTGCGTTAGATAGCTGGTGGTGATGATTTGAGGCGGAGGCGTGCCGCAAAGACGACCGGTGCGACGGCTGTGGGCCAATTGAACTTCGAGGAAACTGCGGTGTTTGCCGCCGAGGCGACAGAAGGGATTGAGCGCTTTGACGACGCCCGCGCCTTTCGTCCAACGACTGCCCGCGCCGCCCGCGAAGGAGACGACTGCTACCTTCCCTTCTGCCAGGGCATCCTTGCCGATTTGATGGAATTTGGGTGAGACGCCCTCGGTAGCGTCAAAGAGATCTTCGGGGCGGGCGTCGGTGATGAGGCTACTGATGGGAAGCCGATTCTGCGCAAGCCCCACACGACCACTGCGCAAACCCGCCTGGATCTGTTCGTGCTCCGCGCGATCAAATCCATGCGCTTCGAGGAGTGCGTCCAGGCTCTGGGAGGGGTCGGCCTTTTGCGGGCGCTGGGGAATGAGGCGCTCAAAGATTTGTTGCACCATCCCTTGGAATTCCGGCACGGAGTGGCAAGCGGCGGTGAAGCGTTCGAGTTCGAGGAGGCGTCCGGGCGAGAGAAGCCGGGATTCCATGCGAAGAAGAGCCGGCACAGTGATCTGGTAATAGCTCACCGGCATCAGCGCAGATTCACCTTTGAAAAGAGTAGCTTGGGTGCCATGTTCGTTGATGGCGAAATCGTAGACCACGGGTTCCATGGCGAAGGGAACGGCATGCTCCATCTCATGCTGGGTGGCGCTCATGATGGCTTGCAGGCGTTCCTTTGCGCTCGCTTTCGCTTGCGGCGCGAAAAGAAATCCCATGCCCCCGCCCGACATTCCGCCGAGCATCCAGAATCCCCAGAAGTCTTTGCCCAATTCCGCGCGCACGCGGCGAATCAGCGTGTCCGTGTAGAGGTTTCCGGCCCAGGGAATAATGGTTTGAATGGGGCCGTTGAAATTTCGCTCCGTAAGAGCGCCGATGGCGGGAATATCGCCAGCCTTCAAGCGCGAAATGAGGTCATCGAGGATCAGCGCGGCTTCGCTTCGGCCGTGCCACTCCCTTTCTGAACGAAGCAGATACTTCTCCGTCACCATTTCCAGGATGGGGCCAACATCCTGCGCCATGCCCCCATGGACGAGGACGAGACTTTGCTGAAGTTGCTCGCGCGTTTCGGGAGAGACCGCCTGAGGCCCGAGAATTTGATGATTTGGCAACAAACGGCCGCGACTGATGCCGAATTCCGGATCACCTTCCTGGGCCACGACGCCATGAATCAGCTTGATTCCAGGCCATACGCCGCCGGAATCCTGCCAACCGCCGCCCGAGCCTGCCAACCATTCGCCCAGAATGGCGCGGCCAGCGACCAAGCGACGATCGTCCTCGGAGAGGCCGCTGGTAAGGGTGCGAATTTGGTTGGTTGCGCGCATGCACAAAGAGATGAGACAGGCCAGCAGGCTTGTGGAAACAGCAAGACGTGAGCCACGGGGGATATCGTTCACTTTGCTGACGATTTCGATGCCGAGGCCGGGCCGGCCCGTCAGACGAGTAAGAACATCGGTGAGAGGCTGAGTGGCTCCTTCCATGCCAGGAGGAACGATGCCTGAGGCGATGACTGCGGCTTTGAGCAGGCCGAGATAGTCGTGGGCGAAATCGAAAACTTCCGCGATGGAAGCGAGTTCCGCACTGCACTGAAGGTCAACACTGACCAGGCGGAGTACCGGCTGATCGATAATGCGGAAGCATGCTTCAACGGGAGGCTTTGGAGAGCCGAGGTTGCGCGCGCTCAAGTCGATGGAAATATTCAGCACGCGGGCGCCTTCGGGGAAATCCATTCCAAGAAAGAAAATGTCGCTCCAGCCGCTGTGGCTGAGGTCCATGCGGACCGGCGTGGTTTCGCGCAGGATGGGGAAAAGATGATCTGCGGTTTCCCGGTTCAGAAGCTCGGGACGGATGCGCAGCGGTGCATCTTCCGGATATGCGGCACGAAACATCCATTGATTGCCGCGGACCGAGCGCACGCTGCGCCGTACCTGGTCCGCGAGAGTTTGGAAGCCGAGGGAACGGTAGCCAGCAGCGAGGGCACTGGAGAGAGCGGCGCTCGGTCCTGCTGTTGCCTGAGCGGCCAGGAAAATATCAAGGGCTTCTTCAAACCTACGCTTGAGAAGGTTGGTGTAACCGGGAAAAGGAATCAACGCGCGAGAGGCCGGCAGTTTACGCGCTGAGATGTGGAAGCGATGGATGGCGTAAAGAAAGAAGAGAGCACGAACGCGCTCGTAAAGATTGTCGCTGGTACGGCGAAAACGATCGAGGGCCTGGCATTCCTGGAGCAGTTCATCGAGTGTCGCGTTCTGGCATAGCGCGTCCAGAGGGCGATTGCGAGTTTGCGTATCGCATGAAGTGATGACATCCGTGAACAGACTCACCGCTCGCCTCCGGCGGACGGATTCTTGAGTTCACGCTCGGCCAGTAATTCCAGCAAATGGGTCAGCACCTCTTCGCGGTCGCGACCGTTCAGCGCGAGAGCCAATTGCGCGGTGAGCAAACCGTAGCGAGCACCGAGATCGTAGCGGCGTCCCGTGTCTTCCAGAGCCAGGTACTGCTCGTGGCGGGCGAGTTCGGCGAGTACTGAGGACAGCGTAACGGAACCGTCTGGCTCATCCGTCAACTTGCGTCCCAAGATTTCCATCACGGCGGGAGTGAGAACGTGAATTCCGAAGAAGCAGAGGTAGTAGCCGGCTCGAACTCCCGGCACCATGAGGCGCTGTTCGGCTTCGGTGGGGGTGGGCTTTTCGACGACGGTCCCCACACGATAGACGCCGGGCTGGCCGGACATGCGGCGCCCCGCGACGGCGCCGAAGTGGGAGAGTAGACGTTCATGCGTGGGCTGGACGCCGGAGGCAGAGCAGGACTCGTGTTCCGCCAACTCCACCAACCGCTGAACGCCAGGCTTCGCCGCGCTTACGTAGAGATGATCTCCGACCATGTGGAGGAAGGGCTCACCGGCTACAAATTCACGCGCGCAATAAATGGCGTGGCCGTAGCCCCGCGGATGCTGCTGGGGGACGAACCGCACGGCGCCAGCGAGGTTGCCTGCCGCTTGAGCGTAGCGAGATTCATCGCCGGGCCAGACCACCACGCAGATCTCGTCGATGTTCGCGTTGAGGACCTGTTCGATCAGGATGCTCAGAACGGATTTTTCCACTCCGTCGTGGATAAGAGTTTGAAGCGGGAGAGCCCGCTGATTGCCTCCCGCTGCAGTGATGACAGCCTTTCGGATGCGCACGTTTGACGCTCCTCATCAGGGCTTGTGCCGAACTTCAATGGTGAATTGTGGCGCAGAGCCGGTTTGCCCACTACGTTACTAGAAATGACGCGGAGTTCTCATATATTTCCGCGAGCGCATCCGTGATTAGCGTCAGGAACGCACGGCTGGTTTGCGCACGGAGATTACGGAGGCTGTATAACGGTCTCCCCTGAGCAGGGAGACGCTATATTCGATGGGCACATTCTGCTCGTCGTACGTTGTTTCCTTGATAATGAGCAAAGGGCTTCCGACCTGTGCCTCGAGTTCGCGGGCTTCCTCTTCGGCGGCATTCACAGCGCCAATCAACTCTTCGGCCCACTGCAACTTGCGATTGTAAACATGCTCGAAGACGTAATAGAGCGATTGCTTCTCCCAATCCTGCTTCTCGATGCCTGCAAAGAGCCTTGCGGGTAGAAAGCTCGTGACGACAGCGACAGGCTCGCCGTTAACGAATCGCAAGCGCCGCGCGCAATAGACGCGCTCGCCTGGTGTCAGTTTCAGAGCTTGCGCGACATCCAATTCCGGGCTACGAACCTCCATGCGCAGGAGTTTTGCGGAAGGATGAAGGCCGCGTCTGCGCATC
>CAYOOS010000375.1:0-4757 GCA_964405585.1 uncultured Acidobacteriaceae bacterium
GCTCCGAGCCTGGAACCGCGTGGCGGCTCGGCTGGGACCCGGCGAATTCGAGAGATACGACGTGGCTATTTTTCCCCTTGGTCACCACACCGATCAGCGCCTTGCCATTGTCGACGCCAATGACATAACCCTGCCCCCGCGCCACGAATCGTTCACCCAAGCCGCCAGGCTGCTTTTCGAACGCGAGAGGCAGGCGTGCGTAGTCGTTCCCAGCGTAGGTGTTGATGGTGCCCTGGGCCAGGGCGAGGCCGGAGAAAGCGAGCGCGGACAACAGCACTTTTTTCAGAACCATGTCGCGGGAGCCTCCTCAAAAACTCTCATTCCGGGATTTCTATTATTTGCCGCCGCGACATTTTGGAAGCTTTGTTACCCCGCCGTCGGCACGCCGTGATTCTAGGTCCACCAGCCATTCCAGCCAAGTTTCAGGAGGATACGTTACGTAACAGATGTCCTTTTTTCAATGAGGTACGCCTGTCTTCCCCCCTTGCGCGACGCCTCCCGTGGTATCGTGAATACGCTCATCGCCTAGCCCTTATGGTTACTCCGGACAGCGACGCAGTCAGAGCGGAAGTGGAAAGGATCGCTGTGAGCGTCCTGTTCCGGAATTCCGAGCGCCGCGTTCAAGTCCTGCAATACACCGTCGAAAAGGCCCTGGCGGGCGAAAAACTACTCAAGGAATACACCCTTGGAGTGGACGTGTTCCGAAAATCGGAATCCTACGATCCACGGATCGAGCCGCTGGTGCGCGTGGAATTTGGGCGCATTCGCCAAAAGCTAAAGGAGTATTACGCCACCGAGGGGCTGAACGACCCCGTCCGGATCGAGTACAACCGGCGCGGCTATCTGCCCACTTTTTCGGCGCCGGACGTTGCGAGTCATACAACTGCGTCCCCCGAGATTCGCCCGGCTCGTCGGCCAGGAGTATGGGCTTGGCTGCTGGCGCTGGATCGTGCGGTTGTCCTGACCGCTCTGAGCGCAATTGTGCTGGCTGCCGCCGGTAGTGGATGGGCTTACTTTGAACACGTTCGGACGGCGCGCCTTTCGGGCGCCGACTACCAGCTATATTTAAGAGCCCAGTTTCTGCTGGATGACCGCACCCCACAACACGTGCGGCAGGCGGTGGAGAGTTTCGAACAACTGACGCAAGCCAAGCCGCGTAGCGCCTTGGCATGGGCGGGGCTGGCCAAAGCCTGTGCCGTGACGGCGGCCAATGATTTCGAAGACCCAGGCGTCTACGGGCCAAAGGCGCGCTCCGCTGTGGACCGCGCCCTCCGCCTGGCGCCCGATCTGGCGGAAGCGCACTCGGCCTCCGGTCTGCTGAAGACCTTCTACGAATGGGATTGGAAGGGCGCGGACGACGAGTTCCGCCGGGCGATTGCCGCCAACCCGGCGCTTTCCGAAGCTCACCTCGGTTCGGCGTTGAGCCTGCTGATCGGAAAGCGGATCAATGAGGCTGTGGCAGAGGCCAGGCGCGCCGTCGAGTTGGAACCGGAGTCGGTTGCGAACCGGCGAGGTTTAGCGATCAGCTATTTCTATGCCGGCCGATTCGATGATGCCTTGGAAGAGTGCCGGCGCCTGCTGCGCAGCGGCCCGCAGTTGTGGGCCCACAGTTTGATGTATCGGATTTACCGCACCACGCATCAATTCGACGCTGCGAAGGTGGAGGCGGCAGGGCTGATGGCGCTTCCCGAGAATGTTCCGCCCGACCTGCGGTACCAATTCGATGTTCAGCTGGGGCGTCAAACTGAGGCTGGAGAACTCCAGCGGCTGATCGACGAGTCCAGACATCGATATGTTCAACCGTTAGTGATTGCAGGTCTCGCAGGGTTGGCGGGGGATGAGCGGCAAACGCTGGAGTGGTTCGAAATCGCCTATCGCCGGCACGACCCCGCCCTGGTATGGATTTCTATGTTCCCCGCTCGTGATCCAGCGGTCAGGGACATCGTCAAGCGCATGGGGCTCGTTCCGGAAGGAGCGGCGGCGATCTCCTCGGCGCGAGCGCATCAGTGAGGCCTGAGGGCAGCTTTGACTGCAGCCTGCTTCAAAGCATCGGGCATCTTCTTGTACGGGTGAGGGGCAGTTATGGTGGAGCGCCACGCGGCGAACGTTCCGCAATGCCACTCTATCGCCTCGATATCGTATTATCGGTAGCAAGGTCGCTGCGCACTGCGTCGTCTGAGCCCAGACTGGACTGTACTCCACTCGGCCGGTACCCACTAAACTAACCAGGGCAAAAATTTATTCCACTCACCTAGACGCGCGACCGCCGACCGAAAAAGTACCATGTGGCCGCAAAATAGAAAGTCGTGTTTGGCAAAGTAGAAATGTCGTGTGGGTTTCGGAGGGATCGCTCCCATTCCCTCTTGCTCGCATTGTGTTGCTTGCAGCGGAACCCGTCAAGGCTTCCCTTCGGCGCGCGCAAAACCAGCGCGCGGCCTTGACGGAACCCGCCGCAAGCGGAATGCCAATTTTCTGACAAGAGGGAATGGGATCTCTGGGAACCCGCTCCAACACGACGTTTCTACTTTGCCAAGGGGGCGACATTTCTACTTTGCGGTGACAACCGAAAAAGTACCATTGACAAGGCGTGACGGGCCGGTACCCTCAAATGAACGCATCCTTACCCGCTTAGTTGCAGTATGAAATAAGAGAAGGAATCCTTAAACTGCCGATATGGGCCACATGAGCGTCGAGCAAGCCAGCCTAAGATTGGAGGAAGCTGGAGGTATCCAGCTACTTGCGGATATGTACCGGCAGGCCATTATGCAATATCGGGAAGCGATTTCGGTGCAGCCTACCATCGCGCTCTTCCTGAAACGCGCGCTCAACGAATGTCCCACCTGCGAATTGCGCTGCCCTGGGCTGCCGGAATGTGAACGCACGCGACCAGCGTAGATCATCCGGAGATTCTTGCAGGCGTGTACAATCTCGCAGACCTTTTGTCGCCAAAAGCATCTATAGTACTGTGGATGGCGCGTGCAGTGCACATTGTGCGGATTGTCCGCAAGGTGGGCAGAGAAATGCGGCACAAAGTCTGGGCCCAAGAAAGCTCGTCCGGGGAAGAAGAAAAGTGAAATCAGAAGCTTATTCGCGATTATCTACGTAACAACACCCTGATTTTACGGCCACAATAGTTGTGCCAAGGGTACGACGGTCATCGGCTATGCGAATCCGAACAGTCAAGAAGTTATTCGCCGGACGAAAAAGCGCGGCACTGACCATTTGCAGTATGTGTATATATTGAGATGCCGCCAATGCGGTAACGAATACGGGGCAAACGGATCGGACATCCACGCCCGCAAGTGTCCGCGCAGCCAGGGTGGAATGCGCGGTTTGTCCTTTTAGCACTTCGTGGTCTTCTTCGCCTTCGGCGCACGCTTGCGCTGTATATCGCTGGCGGGCATCGGCGGAGTATTCAGGAGCGCCCGCATCACGGCCTTGAACCTGTCCTCGGGGACTTCGATGGATTCGGCCATGGGACCATTGTACGCCCGCCACCGGGTAGTGGTCCCATGCTCATGTCGCAGTATTTCCGCAACGGAATACGACGGATTGGCCTGCTGCTCCCCGGATCAGTTACCGTTCGTGCCGAGGACTTGAAGAACCCCGTCGGCCATGCCATCGAATCGCGAGCCACAATAGAAAACCAGCTCCCCCTAAGGTGAGCACAAGTTCAGGGAAGGCGCTCGGTTCTGGCATCGTGACGTGGGCCACTGAGGTGCCGGCAAAGACGTTGACGCCAAGCAGAAACACTAGACAGCTTAGAAGTTTTTCTTTCATTGCGTGACGATATCCCAGATGGTGAATGCTGTCATCGGGGAACACCACTACCCACGACCCAGTACAGAATAGCCAAATGATAGAACTTTTTGCAGGCGTCTGCAAAGATGAGAAGTGAGCGGAAACCATCGGAGTCGAACCGATATCGCGCCTCACCCCGCGCTTAAGAAGGCCCCAATAGCGTCAATGGTGCCCGTGTGGACGTCTCCGCGCGCCCACTCGTTTGCCTTGGTTGACCTCCTGGCGATTGCCATTCTTTAGGCATCCGGGGACAGCGCCGTACGATTGGCGCGGCGTCGGAGTAGATGGCGCTGGCGTCTATTGAAACGTTGTCCTTAATGTTCTCTACGATGGCCTTCAGGGTTACCCTCGGCATGAGCGCGGTCTTCGCGCGACCGTCATGCTCGATCATGCCAACACCGGTTCCTTCTGATACGGGCCGCGCTTGCGGCGCTTGTCGTACTTCTTCGATCCCATGTACGTCTCGTCGATTTCAACCACGCCAGTAAGCGGCTTTTTCGTCGGCTAGTTCGAAAAGGCCCATCGCCTTGCGGATGCGATGCGAGAGGTACCACGCGGTCTTAATAGGCGGTCTTTAGGTCGCGCTTCAATTGCAGAGCGCTCAATCCTTTTTTCACGTTGACCAACGGCGCCACGGCCATAAACCATTTGTCGAGCGTCAGGTGCGTATCGTTGAAAATCGTTCCGTCGGTAACGGAGAACTGCTTTTTGCAGGCGCGGCAGATGTACAGGATGCGGGCCGGAACAGCCTTCGTTTCGAGTTGCCAGCGGTGGGATTCTTGCGAGTGCGGGTGCCTGTCTGTTTGCCGTACTTCGATACCCTTTTGCTGCCCGCTTCACGCACTCGACGCCGTCCGGCCAGCGCATGTCTTGCAGGAAATCGTTGCAGGCTTCGGGGGTTGCGAACTGTTTGGTTATGGCCTAAACGTGAATTGTTGTCATGTAGATAATCACGA
>CAYOOS010000376.1:0-4752 GCA_964405585.1 uncultured Acidobacteriaceae bacterium
TCGGCATTGCCGTGACCATGCTGTCAGCGATCGTGATGGTAAACGGCCGTTACGGACTTTTCCTTAATTGGTTTGGAGACAGGAAAGGCCACGGCTATGAATATCATTTGCTGGCCATTGCTCTGGCGGCGGTGATTATCGTGAGGGGCTCCGGCGCAATGTCGCTGGATCGCCTCATATACATTCACTAAATTCATTCTGGAGATATGAAAATGACCTTGCGAACATTGGGGCAAAGCGACCTGAAGATTACGCTGATCGGCATCGGAGCTTGGGCCATCGGCGGAGGGCAGTGGGAATTTGCCTGGGGCGCGCAGGATGACACTGAATCCATCGCCGCGATCCGTGCGGGACTCGATCACGGAATCAATTGGATCGATACGGCGCCCGCGTACGGTTTGGGCCATTCCGAGACTATCGTCGGCCGTGCAATCAAGGGGCTCGGCAAGCGCCCTTATATCTTCACCAAGTGCAGCTTAGTTTGGGATGAATCCAGAAACATCTCGCATAACCTGCAAGCTGCCTCGATTCGGCGTGAGGCTGAGTCTAGCCTGAAGAGGCTGGGAGTGGACAGCATCGATCTCTATCAAATCCATTGGGCGGCCTGGGCTGGGAGACCCGAGAGCGCTTCGCCTGGCTCGATTGAAGAAGCTGTCGTCGAGATGTCGAAGCTCAAGGCGGCTGGGAAGATCCGCAACATCGGGGTTTCCAACTTCAACGCGGCGCAGATGCAGCGCGCACAAAGTGTTGCTCCCATCACTTCGCTCCAGCCGCCATATTCGCTTCTGTTCACGGATGTCGAGACCTCCACGCTGCCGTTCGCTTTGAGTCATGATATCGGCGTCATTGTCTACTCCCCCATGGCTTCCGGACTGTTGAGCGGAGCGATGACGAGGGAGCGCATCGCCGGACTTCCCGAAGACGATTGGCGAAAGAACAGCCCGAACTTCCAGGAGCCGCTGCTTTCACGGAATCTGCGGCTGGTCGAGATATTGCGCTCCATTGGACAGCGTCAAGACGCGACGCCGGGCGAGGTGGCCATCGCATGGACCTTACTCAATCCCGCAGTCACTGCCGCGATCGTCGGAGTCCGTAGTGCGCAACAAGTGAGCGGTATCGCTGGCGCCGCGGATGTCAGGCTCAACGCAGACGACCTGTTGAAAGTTGAGCAGGTTTTGACATTACAGCCTGCTTGAAGATTTCATGATCCACTGGTATCTCACGCGAACCGGGCGGCCGCACCTGGCATGGGAATCCTGGCGGTTTGCCCGGGATTGATGCGCAGCCGTTTCATCTTGGCGATTAAGGTGGTGCGGGGCATGCCAAGGCGGTCCGCCGCGCCATTTAGACCTCCAACCACGCCCGCGGTCTGCTGGAGAGTCCGGAGGATGTGGGAACGTTCCGCCTCCTCTAGCGTGACAGGCGCCGACGTCTTCGGGGCGTCGGAGAAGAGATGCGACGGCGAAACATTGAGTACGTCACCGTTGGACATAATTACCGAGCGCTCAATGAAGTTTTGCAACTCCCGGACGTTGCCGGGCCAGGAGTGACGCGTACATGCCGTAATGAATTCCTCTGCAATCGCTGTGATCGCTTTTCGCATGCGGGCTGCATAATCCATCGCGAAATGTTCGACTAACAAACGGATGTCTTCGGGGCGCTCACGCAGCGGCGGCAGATCTATCGGGAATACGCTGAGCCTATAAAAGAGATCGGAGCGAAATTCATGTTCGTCGACCATCTCAAGGAGATTCCGATGCGTGGCGCAGATCACACGCACATTGGTTTGAATCGTGGCCGAACCCCCTAGACGCTCGAACTGTCCTTCCTGCAGCACCCGCAGAATCTTGGGCTGCAGTTCTAGCGGGAGATCCCCGATTTCGTCCAGGAATAGGGTACCCTTATGGGCGCGCTCGAAACGCCCAATGCTGCGCGTGACCGCTCCTGTGTAAGCGCCACGCTCGTGACCGAACAGTTCGCTTTCGAGCAAACCTGCAGGAATGGCGGCGCAATTCACCTTCACAAACGGGCCGTTTGCTCGGTCGCTTGCCTGATGAATGGCTTCTGCAATCAGTTCTTTGCCGGTGCCTGTTTCTCCGTTGATCAGCACCGTGGCGTCGGTGGGAGCCACAATCTGTACAACTCCAAGAACGCGCCGGAGCGCTGCGCTGTTGCCGACGATGCGTGGCAAGCTACTGGCAGGAAGTTGGCTATCGACCGCCTGTTTCCAAGACGCATTCTCATTGACTGCTGGAACGTGCCCTACCCAACGTGTTTGTGCCGCCATGGTTTAATCCTTTCCGTTTCGCACTATAGTTTTGAGGGTTGGCTTCGTAGCCTGGTGATCCACTCGCGCACGTAACCCGCGCAATTCGTTAGTGTGACGCCGTCTGCTTCGCAGCGTTCGAGGAACCCGATGGCATCTCTGCCGACTAGAGTCAGGTTCCTTAAGTCCAAAACTACTCCAAGCCCGTTCGCTTCGGATTTAATCAACGATTCCAGGTCGGTTATATCCTCGTCGTCGATTTGGCCACTCAGCGCAAAGACCACTGTGCCATTCGCCGACCTTTGAACTCTTTAACATCCTGCTCATGCAAAAGCACGCCGCGAGCCAATCGCAACCTATTGAAAGGACGGGGGATTGACGATCGCACAAATTGTCGACGTTGGACAATTGGCCAAAGTTGTACAAGCTCGGGGAAGCTGTCGAGAGTCTGATGGGGAAGACTTAGTCGTTGTCTGAGGACGGGCCAATTGTGAAGCGATTTGTGTTGATCTTTGAGTGCTTTTGACGGAGCGCTCAATCACATTCTGCAGATCACGAATATTACTTGGCCAGGGGTACGATTGAAGCAAATAAAGGTAGGCATCAAGATTAATGCCCGCGCTCCAGTTCCTGCTGCGCTGGCGTGTAGCCATCCGTCAGTGTCTTCAGGAAAGCCACTATCTGCTTCTCCTGGTGGGCGCTGAGCCCTAGATTTCCCAACTGCCTCCGGTTCATTGTCTCGGGATGCTCCGGCGCTGGCCAGCAGGTTACCTTCTCTCCGGAATCGCCAACCTTGCATCTCGGCAGTGCGTCGCGGGTGTTGTAGAAATGTACTACCTCTTGGAGCGATTTCAGATAGCCGTTGTGCATGTAGGCCTTGATGAAATCGGGGCGCGGCCTCTTGTCTACGTTGCGTAGCGTGGGAGTTTTATATTTGCCGCTGAATGATGTGGCACGCGACGTCCAGTCGCGGTCCGGATCCAGCCGGCTTTCGAGAAATCCGCCCACGCCGGGGTCGCGAAAGTTGAGGCCGAGCGGGTTTGCCGCATATCCGAACCGGTCCGGAGCATTCTCCTCATAAAACGGAATGGCCGGGTTTGACGGCAAACCCAAATTTGAGGCCGTGAAGTCCGTAAACAGCGGTTCCTCGCCGGGGCCGCCATCGCGATGGCATTCGTTGCAGTGCGTGGCCTTGCCGCGGAATAGGGTATAGCCTATCTTTTCGTCTGGAGTGAATTGGGCTTTGCCGGCCATCACGTAGTCGTACTTGGAAGAAAAAGAATTTACCTCCATGGATCCTTCGTAGGCGGCAATGCTTTCAGCGATCTGGTCGAACGTGCCTTGCGCGACACCCCTATCGATTGACGCCAGATGCACAAGCAGGGGATCGGAATCCGGCGGGGGACCGGGCCGCTCGCAAACCGTTTTCACGTCGCGGGGCCATCGAATGGCGAAGGCTTGGGCGCCCCACAGTTCTTCGCCGAGGCGCCGGTAGGGACGCTCGGATAATCGATATACAACGCAAGCAGCATCGATCATTCCCATCTCATCCGGATCGAGCGGCGGCCCTTGCGCCTGCTCAGCCAGCGGACTGTTAAAACGTTGCCCTGTGGCGCGCATATCCCAAAAGGCTCCGCCCACCAGATCGCCTTGGAGCGCGTTGTAGTGCAACACCGGCGCGAAGCTGGCATAGGCGTGAGTTTGCGGGGTGCGATTTCCGAAGCGCGAACGAATGGAGCCGGGATAAGAGACCGTGGTCTGGTTCAGCGCGCTCACCGGCCCAGTGAATCCGGTTTCGGGCATATGACAGAAGGCGCATGCCTCATTCCGCCGGACCGACAACTGCCGATCGTAAAAGATGAGCTTACCGAGCAGAATGATCTTTTGGGAGGGATCGAGCGAACGTTGCTTCACGTCCGCGAGCGTCTGGTCCTCAATGCTATTGATTTCCGCCTCCACGGAGGCAATGTCCTTCAGAGCCCGCGCAGAAAGCGCGGTCTTCGCAACCGCCCGATTTTCAGATTCCGAACGCAAGGCGCCGGCGCCCAAGCAAGCCGCTATGACCCCGGCTGCACACCATGCCGAGCGTGGTTTCATTGATGCCTCCCCGTGGAGTTCGATAGCACATGGGCTGCCAGAGGTTTGCACGTTGCTAACTCTCAGTTCCAGAGAGTCGTTCCCTTGAGGCGGTCCCGGCCAGCGCTAGTTGCCGCGCCATCTGTACGTCATCAAAGACCACTCTTCGCCTCGTGGCGGTAGAAACTGCGAAGCAACTCTCCTCAAGTCAGCATCTAGCGGGTGGCTGCTCAGTTGCAGCTGGTTGAGACGTTACGGAGGTAACTTATGATCTTCGCAAAACAATTGGCCTATACATTGTCTTTAATCGGAATCGTTACGATGAGAGGCTCCTCAGTTGAGGCCGGAGGCGAATATGTCGCGCCGGAGCAGGCCGTCCCAAGGGGCCAAGCCCCCAAAATGCAAGTTGA
>CAYOOS010000377.1:0-4747 GCA_964405585.1 uncultured Acidobacteriaceae bacterium
CGGCCGCGCCATCTGCTGGTGTACATGCTGATCGGCTACGCTCCCGGCGAGACGGACGGCAATTCCCCGGTTAACGCTTCCGTACGAGTTACCAACACAAGTGCTATCGCTGGCGACGAAGTGGTCCAGCTCTATGTCACTCACCCTGGCATCGAGGGCGCTCCCCTTCGCGCGCTTGCCGGATTTCAGCGCGTCCATCTTGCTCCTCATGCGTCGCAAACGGTGACCTTTACTCCCTCTCCTCGCGAACTGAGTGTCGTCGATGCAGAGGGAATACGCCGTGTACCAGCCGGTCCCGTTGAACTTTGGCTGGGCAACGGCCAATTTCTTCCCGGAGTTGGGCGGCACGCCCCCAATGGGAGTCCCCTTAAGCTCACTATTACCAACTCTGCCATTCTACCCAACTGATCTTGTTCTCCGATCATGTGACCTTTCTTCTCGTCCTACACGTGGGAAAATTGATCGGTAGAAAGGCAGAGCGGGATTTTCCTCCTGAGGAAATTCGCCGCAAAGCCGCGATGAACGGGCATGCAACCCATGCAAGTGCATTGTTTTGAATGAGTTAAAATTCTTTACCCGTGTGACTGCGGTCACATTTCTTCGCCCTGTGGAAACCTTATCTTGGGGTAGACAAATTCACCGGAATATCGGTATTCTGCATCTTCCATATCCTCCGCTGAACGTGTCCAAGGAGTTGTCCTGATGTCTGCTGAACCAGTCAGTCAACATTTCCGCGGTGTGTTGTGCCGTCATTGCGGAAAACCCGTGCGCATCCCCGGAATCGTGAGCAGGAAAGAGAGCGCTTACCTGGGAAAGCACGAGGAGAATGATTCGCAGTTCCTTTTGGTTTCCAGAGTCTTCGTTTTGCGCTGCCATGCCTGCGAACGGGAATCCATTTACGCGATCAACCAGATCGTGGATTGTGTTCCGCCGCGGACCATGGCCGCCACTGCAAGCCGCAGCGAAGCCGCCCTGTAGCCTTTTCCGGCCGGCAATTCCACACAAGTCCCCCGCGTTCTGCCTCGCTTTCGGGGCAGTGTCTCTTTTTATATTTTGAGGGATGCTTGTCTGCCTGGCAGTGTGACTGTGCGATTCAGCCCTTGCGGATCACTTCCACGGAACAACGCGCGTGCATGGCCACTGATTCGCTGACGCTGCCGAGCACAATGCGGTCAAACCCGCGCCGGCCGTGCGAACCCATCACGATCAGGTCCGCTTCCCAGGAATCGGCCGCCGCCAGTATTGCGCGAGATGGCGTGTCTTTCGGCTCGGTCACTTGCCGCGAAACGCGAAGTCCCGCGTTGCTCAGCAGCTCTGCGCCGCTGGCCGCGGATTCCGTGGCGTGCTTCTCGCTGCCCTCGGCGAGTTCCGTCAGTTGTTCCGGGGCATAAAAGGGAAACTCTCCGATGATTACCGGAAATTCCTGGCTGGCGATAATCAGGAATTCGGAGCCCGCCGGCCAGGGCCTCTCCGCCACCGAGCGCAGCGCCATCTGCGCA
Source organism: uncultured Acidobacteriaceae bacterium (assembly GCA_964405585.1). GTDB lineage: Bacteria > Acidobacteriota > Terriglobia > Acidiferrales > UBA7541 > Acidiferrum. Next base: position 1,500 of record CAYOOS010000377.1, read on the forward strand.
TAATCCGAACCATCCGTCGGAATCAACACGCGCATGCCCGCACGCTCGGCGCGATTCTTCTGTTTTGGACGGAGAATCTCCACAGAACACGTGGCGTGGCGCATTACCGCCTGTGCCGTGCTCCCCATCAGCAGGCGGCTGAACGACCCACGCCCGTGCGAGCCCAGCATGATCAGATCGGCCTTCCACTCGCTGGCGATTTTTGGAAGTCCATGGCGGGGATTGCTGACCAGGACATTCGTGCTAACGGTCCAACCTGCGTCTCTCAAGGCGCGCGCGCCTTCTTCCAGGCCCTCGCCGGTTTTCAGCTTTATTTCTTCCAGCAGCAACGGCGCTCGCGTAAAGAAGTAGGGGTCCACCGTTGTCACCAGGCACATCTCCGTGCCTTTCGGCCACGGCCGAGCCGCCACTTCCTGGATCACCGCATCCGACGCGGATGAGCCGTCAACCGCAATCAGGATTCTCATGGCATCCCCCAGAGGCCCGGCGGTCCTGCAATGCTCACACTCGCCCGCATGCGCGCCGCGCCACTACTCATACTACTCCCAGGCTGTTGATGGAGTTGGTATTTCCGCGTGTCAACTAGGTTTGGCGTGGGGGATTGGGCTGGAGAATGAGAAGGACCGTGCCGCAGAATGAAGTGATACCCCCACGCCAGACTGGCCCGCAGGAGTGTGAGCACCTGGCGAACCGTTCTTATGTGGCTCTACTTAGTCCGTTAACTCGTCCAATTGCATCACTCGCACCTTTTCGGTCCACTTTCCTAGCGTCGGCGCTTGCGCCTTTCCTCTCTTGCCTGCGTATTCCCACACACCGCACGAACCGCCTCTTCGCTACTTTCTCGTCAGAGCCATCCTGGAGACTTCCGAAAGAAACCAGTCCCTTCCACGCTTCGAGCATTTCTTATGGCGTTTGAACCACCGCGAGTTCGTAGGGTTTTAGCGTGAGTGACACTTCCGACCTTACGGATTGCACGTGGTGCTCCGTGTCCTTGGGCGGTTTGATCTCGGTGACGGAGAGGCTCTCGCCATGCAAAAGTTCTTTCCAGCCTGTGCTGGGCATGGCCTTGTCGAAGGAGAGTGCCACCTTCGCTGGTTCTTCATTCATGTTGTAGAGAACGAATTGTCCGGAACCGAAAGGATAGAGGCTCACGCCGCCCGGGCCCTTCAGCTGCACGCCTAGTTCGTTGTTGCACTCGCCGCGAATCTTGTTGAGCACCGCCGCGGGAAGCCGCAGCAAGTCGTAACTATTTTCTGGCAGATTCAGCACATACAGATTCGCGTTCAGGTATTTTGCTTTCAGCATGACGCCGAAATCGTAGTCTTCGCGGATTACGGCAACATCGCGGACGTAAGGCCACGTGGTGGTTTCGATTCGCGGAAAGGTAAACTGGCGTTCGCTGGCCACTTGTTCGGTGTCCCAGTTCCAGCCACTCAAGCGGAACATGGACGAGGAAAGGTTACCTCCCGTGTCCACCAGGCTGAGCATGTTCTTGAATTCGGTGCCCTGCAATTCGCGGAAGAGTCCCCAGGTCATGAAAACGTCGTGGCCATTGCGCAGGCGAGCGAGCAGTTTGTCGGCGAGTCCGGTGTCTCGTAGTGAGTGCTTGCTGAAGATGGCATTGTGGCTGTCCGCGGGAAATTGCGCGACGGGAGCGATGGGTATACCGGCCATGCCCAGATAGCCGTACACGTTGTATTCGCCCACCGAGCCGTAAGGCAGGTACATGGGAACACCGCGCGCCGGGCCATTCAGCAAGCCCGCAACGCGATCGAATTCCGGCAGCATCTCGCAGAAGTGCGGATAGACTTCACTGGACGGGTCAGTGGGGTACAACGTCCCGGCGCACCACAAGATAATCTCGGGAGTTTGCGCCAGCACCGCTTGCCATACCTGGGCGACGAATTCGTTGGCGTGGCCTTGCATCTCGTAGTTGTCCAGCCAGGAGCCGACCCACTTGTTGGGCTCGACGCTGGGCCACCATTTCTGAAAGACGTAGCCGCTGTAGATGGGAATGTGCTGGTCTTGCGTGGTGGGAATGCGCGTTTCGATGCCAACGGCCATGCCGTCGAACTGGCGCGTCTCGCCGTCAACGTCGTAGCCGTTCTCGCGGTGACCCTCAGCCCAATCGGGATACTTGATGATGACCTTGATCTTCGGATTGACCTGCTTGGCGGGATCGATAATGTGCTGCTTGGATTTTTCCCGCAGCAAACGCGTGCGATAGTCGGCCCAGGTGGACTGGCCGCGCTCCGCAACGCACTTTTCGCAGGTGCAGATGGTGAAGAGCCAATCGTCGAGGATCAATTCATCGAAGACCTGGGCCATGGAGCGCGCACGTTTCTCGAGGATCGCCATGTGCTCCGGGTTGTTGTAACAGGCGGGGCCGCCGGCCACGGTGGGCACCATGGAACCCGCCGCGATGATTCCTTCGGCGCGAACCGCTTCCGCCACTTTCTTCAGTAGAGGGACGTCGACATCTTTTTGGCTCGGCCCTTCCAGGTAGAAGCGGTTGGGCCGGATGGGCGCAAAGTAGTTGAGGGTTTTGCGCCGCTCCGCCGGATCCACCAACAGCTTTTCAATGTCGCTGCTGAGGAAGTACACCGCATACTTCAAGTTGCTCCAGCGCTTATTGGAGAGAGCGGTAGGATTCTGGGCCGGATGGCCTTCCAAGTTCGCCGCAGCGAGAGCGGCGGCGGAACCGCCAAGCGTATAAAGAAAGATGCGTCTGTCCATGAAGTGGTCTCCGTTTGAGGTGATACGGGAGCGAGGTTTCTTAATTACGTAAACTGTAACGCATACCATGCAACCTAAACACAACAGTATTGCTTTAGTTCGGCGATGGCACAAATCGAATGAAGCTCGGATAGGTGGCTTGAATCCGCAGCGCGTTCGTTGGCGTGCGCAATTCGGGAAGTTCTGGCTCCAAATTGCCCGCAATGGGGTTTAGTGATACGGAGTTGCGCAACACAAGACCCAATGTCGCCGATAATTCATAGGAAAATGGAGAAGTATCAGCGGAGAAATCAGGGATATCCAGTTCAAAACAGCCATCGGCGTCCGGCTTCGCACTTGCCACCTGGAGCTGAGTGACGAATCCATCCATGATGCCAAAGAATTCTTGCGCCCAAAAAGCCGTGTAGATCACGACAACTTCGGCATGCTCATCCTTTATTAAGTCTGCCGGGACCTGACCCTTGAATGTGATCATGGGCAACGGTTCACAGACGAACTGCTGCTCCAAGTTC
>CAYOOS010000378.1:0-504 GCA_964405585.1 uncultured Acidobacteriaceae bacterium
TCAACGCCTTTGTTGCTTTTGACTGCCATCGCATTCATCACGGGAGTGCTCTGTATCCTGCTGGGCCTGCTTGCCGAGATTCTCATACGCATCTATTTTGAAACCCAGCATAAACTCACGTATACGATTCGGAGCTCGTTCAATTTAGAGGACCAACGGTAGTGTGCGGCATTGCTGGATTTGCGGGAGAAGGCGACCAGGCGGTCCTGGCCGCTATGTGTGACGCTATCTCACATCGCGGACCGGACGGCCGTGGATCGTTTGTCGATTCGGTACCCCACGTGTACCTGGGTCATCTCCGCCTCTCTGTTTTAGACCTTGCGGGCGGAGCGCAGCCAATGTGGAACGAGACCAAATCCCTTTGTGTGGTCTTCAATGGCGAGATTTACAATCACCGCGAGCTCAGGCAGGAACTCACTGCTCTTGGACATCACTTCTCCACGGATCACTCGGACACGGAAGTACTGGTTCACGGGTACGAAGAGTGGCGCGAAGATCTTCCCC
>CAYOOS010000378.1:514-4745 GCA_964405585.1 uncultured Acidobacteriaceae bacterium
GCCTCGGGTGAGCTGTTCTTGGCGCGCGATCGTTTCGGAGAGAAGCCTCTCTTCTATGTTTCCATGCCGGGCCTGTTCGCCTTTGGTTCGGAATTGAGCGCTCTCCTCGCACACCCCACGGTACCGCGCGAAGTCGATTCCGTGGCCCTGCGGAAATACTTTGCTCATTGCTTTTTCCCGGCGCCCCATACTCCCTACCGCGCCATTCGCAAGCTGCCCGGCGGGCATTGGCTGACGATGGACGTTCGTTCCGGCATCGTCCGGGTGCACGAGTACTGGAGATTCGATATTGCAGACGAGCCACCGGCCGGCAACGATGACGAACTCGCGGAAGAGCTGCGGTCCCTGATTTCACAAGCCGTCGAGCGCCGTTTGGAGAGCGACGTACCTCTTGGCATCTTGCTCAGCGGGGGGATTGATTCCAGTGCGATCGTGGCTTGCGCTGCCAACTATGTGGACGCGGCCGGGCTTCAGACATTCTGTATCGGTTTCGACGAGTCCTCTTTCGACGAATCCGGATATGCCCGCATAATGTCGGACTTTGCTGGAACAACCCACCGCACGGACGCATGTAATTTGGAGGGCGCCCGCCTCTCCTTGCCTTCAATGTTAAAAAAGATCGGCGAACCGCTTGGCGATGGTTCGCTCTTGCCCACCTACCTGGTGTGCGCCTTCGCGCGGAAGTATGTCACGGTTGCTTTGAGCGGCGATGGCGGAGACGAATTATTCGCGGGTTATGACCCCTTTGCGGCCCTGGCTTCCTCTTCACGCTATCGGGCGGTGGTACCGGGGATGCTGCACCCCGCGCTACGTTATCTGGCCGGATGCATTCCCGCATCCGACCGCAACATGAGCTTGGATTTTAAGCTGCAGCGATGGCTCCGCGGTATGAGTTATCCTCCGGTGTTTTGGAATCCGGTGTGGATGGCCGCCCTTGCGCCAAATGAAATTGCTGAACTGTTCGGAGTCGAGCTCAAGGTTGAGGACTTGTACAGCGAAGTCTTGACTGCTTGGGAACAGTGCCAATCGAAGGATTTGCTGGACCGGTCTCTGGTTTATTTCACAAGATTCTACCTGCAAGACAACATCCTCGTTAAGACCGATCGGGCGAGTATGCAATTCGCGCTCGAATTGCGTACGCCGTTTTTGGACAACGATATTGTCAAATTCGCGCAGCGCCTTCCTCGGCGGCTTAAAATGCGTGGAGCGCAACGAAAATACCTCTTGAAACGGGCATTCCAGGGGATCTTGCCTTCAGAAACGATAAGCCGGCGCAAGAAGGGATTCGGCATCCCGCTCGCCAGGTGGCTCCGCAAGTTGCCGGCCCCGGCGGACTTAAGCACGGTTCCTGGAATTGACGCGCAGGTTATGCGGCGCCGCTGGGAATGGCATCGGCGACGACGGCAGGACAACCGGCATGCGATCTGGAACTGGCTGACCCTACATCACTTTTTTGAGCGCTACACCGATCCTAAGCCTTCTCAATCCACGCATGCAGGGACCGCCGTTAACGCCGGAACGGACCGCGAGCAGGAAGTACCTGAGAATGCTCAACTTTGAATCCCAACAGTGAGCCTCGGCTATGTCGGACCCCCAGAATATTACCAACGATAACACAGCCGCAAAACGGCAAGCTGCACACTATGATCGCATTCTGTCCGATTACGACCGTCACTACTATGATGAACAGTCCCAGGCGTATCGTGAGGAATTCATTTTAGATCCGCTCCTCCACGGCTGCGATCTCAGTGGATGCCGCGTCGCCGATCTTGCGTCGGGAAGCGGTCACACATCGCTAACCCTCATTCGGAAGTTTGCTGGCATCAAAACGACCGGATTCGATATCTCCCCGGCGGCGTGCGAAAAATACCGTCAGGAAGTCGGGGCGCCCTGCTTCGAATTGGACCTGACGGCGGGTTCGCAGCGTACCGATGTGTTCGATGCCGCGATTATCATGGGTGGATTGCACCACTGCAGCACGAATCTGCCCGCCACGTTGGCAACAGTCGCCCGAATGCTCAAGCCTGGGGGACACTTCTTCATGTTTGAGCCGAACAAGGAATACTTTTTGCAGTGGGCGCGCCGTGTGTGGTACGGGATGGATACCTATTTTGACGCTGACAGCGAAGATGGCTTGAGTCACTCCCATCTCTTGCGGCTGGCCGCTGAGCAGTTCTCCTGTGAATCCGTACGGTATTTCGGCGGGCCGGCCTTCTTCTTGGTGTACAACAGCCTGGTATTTCGCGTCCCGCATGGACTGAAACGGAGCATTAGCCGGCCCCTAACGCTAATGGAGAGACTCTATAATAGATTGCCCGGCCGGGCCCCTTTTACTTCCTTCACTGCACATTGGCAAAGAAGGTAAGAAGCCCCGCCATTTTCGTGGGGTTAACCCGCGCGCCTGCCCGAGGATATCAAGGATGTGCCGTAAGTGCCCGCAGGTAAGAGAGCAAAGTCCGCGTAGAGAAGCCTTGCGGCAAGCCGGTGAATCGCTGTGTGTTTGGGGGGATTGACTTGCGTGGGCTGGCTCCACTCTGCTAAAACGCATCGGTGGGTTTCAAGGGTGTCCCCGTTGCAGATCCGGTGTCGGCGGCAGGAGTTCGACAAAGGTCCCGAGTCTGGTGTTCCACTGCTTACCGGTCCGATATCTGTTCTTCAATATGGACATATAGGCCCGCGCGTCGTCGGGGTCAGTTACGGTGGTCAAGGATGCAGCCATTACCTCCACTGGCTCCAACCATATTGGTGAAGCCACGACGTGTAACCCCTTGGTAAATGCGGCGTCGATCGCTTCGGTAACTTGGGCGGCTGCATCCGTTGCACGAATATATCGGCTCAGGGTGAGAGGCTGCGTGAGTAGTATGTGTCTTCGGAGAAGCCCCGAAGTATTGCCCCGCCAGAACAAGACATACTGCCAAGTGATCCATCCTTCAAATCCCTGGGAGAGAATCACGGTTGATTCTTTGGGGAACAGACGATTCATTTCTTGGGCGGCGGCCATCGCTTGGCTGTCCAGGCCGCGGCCTGCTCGCATCGTCTGAATGTTCTCGGCGCCGTTCGCTGCCGCAACGATCATGAGAACGGTTGCGCCCGAGCGGCGCCAAAAAACACTGCCGAGTGCGGATGTCCAACGCAGGATCAGAATCATGCCGGGTATGATGATAAACATCGGCTCGATTTGAAACTGTGGATCCGCAGGCTGGACGTAAAGTTGCGGGGCCTCTCCGGCGATAAACAGCACCAGCGCGAAGAGCGCAAGATATCGGAGCGTATCCGTGCCGGGCCGCCGGATCAGGGTAATGAGACACGCGCCCAGGGCAAGCCCCAAAACAGTCCAGGACACGATCATCGAGTGAAAGAGAGGGGGGTATGCAAATGCGGCCTTGTAGTCAGCGACATTCTGGCCACCCGAGAAATAGTTGCCCATCCCCACCAGCGAGTACCAGAGCTTTACGCCAAAGAATCCTAACCAACCGGTAGTACCTGCTTTTCCGGGCAATAGAACCGCCCAAACCGGAATATGGTGGGTGGGCAACACCAGCAGAACCAGGGCTTGAAGAAGCACCAGGAACAGAAAGAGCCATGCGGCCCCGATCAGGAAAAATACGCGGCTTCTTTTCAGCAGGAAGGCGAAGACAGCCCCAATAGCGGCGAGTGCCGACGCCATGGTTGTCCAATGGAATAACGTGGCGAGCGCGAGCATCAGGGCGCTGGCTGCAAAGAGTCGCCACCCACCCCAGTGTAAAAACTCAAAGAAGCAAACAGTCGCCGCGAGAATAAAGGTGTATGCCGGAATAATATCTTCCGAATTAATGCTATTCAACAACACAAAGGCCGAACCCGCATGCAGCACCGAAATGACTGCCGCGCTCAGGCGGGAATTGGTAAAGCGAAATGCGAGGACAAAAACAAATCCCGATGCAATCCCTCCAAAGAGAGCATCCAGCAGCGCCATTTTTCGGAACGTCACGTCCGGAGGCGGCGTTCCGTATTGCAGCAGAGAATCGGGAATCAGGCGGGCGAGAAAACCGTAAACCGGGAAATAGAGAATCTCACCGTCGTCGATGATACCTCTACCCTCGTGACTCCAGGTAGAAACGTCCGGCGCCTTCCATAGCCCGTTAGTGGTGCCCAAATTCGTATCGTCGATCGTCACTACCAGCGATACGTACACCGCGGCTACCAGGAAGGCAGTTACGCCGGCCAAGCGCCAGCAATGACCCAGGCCGCC
>CAYOOS010000379.1:0-2000 GCA_964405585.1 uncultured Acidobacteriaceae bacterium
AAAATCGAAGCCGGAAAGTTCGCGCCCAGCCATCGGATGCCCGCCGAGAAAGTACGGCCCACTTTCTTGAGGGAAAAGCTCCGCGGCAGCTTGCGTGATGCGTTGTTTGGTGCTGGAGGCGTCCGTAACCAGCGCATGCGAGGGCGCGTTCCGGGCAATCTCCGAAAGCAGGTCCATCGTGGTGCCGATTGGCAGCGCGATGTAAACGAGATCGGAATTTTGCAAGGCAGGCGCGAGCGACTCGGAGAAGCCTTCGTTGAGCGCGCCGCTTTTCTGCGCCTGGTGCACAACCTCCGCGCGATCCCACCCGGCGATATGCATGTCCGGCGCATATTTGCGCAGCGCCAGGGCGAACGAACCGCCGATCAGTCCGGTGCCGAGGATGGTGACGCGCTGAATCAGGTGCGGTGCCATGTGGGTCAGGTTAGGCGGCGGCCGACAGCGGGCGCGATGATGCGAAGCTCGTCCATGAGCTTCGCGAAGTTCGCAGGATCGAGCGATTGTGCGCCATCAGAAATCGCGTGGTCGGGATCGTTATGCACTTCGATCAGCAAGCCATCCGCTCCCGCGGCGATTGCGGCGCGTGCCATTGGCGGCACCTTGTCGCGACGGCCAGTCCCGTGCGAGGGGTCAGCAAAAATCGGCAGGTGCGACAACTTTTGAATCACGGGAATCGCCGCGATATCCAGCGTGTTGCGTGTCGCGGTCTCAAAGGTGCGAATGCCACGCTCGCAAAGGACCACATTGTAATTCCCGCCACTCAAAATATATTCCGCACTTAGCAGCAACTCTTCCATCGTGGCGGACATGCCGCGCTTCAACAGCACCGGCTTCTGCACTTCGCCCAACGCGCGCAGCAGAAAATAGTTCTGCATGTTGCGCGCTCCCACCTGGAAAATATCCACATAGCCGCTCATCATCTGGATTTGCGAGGGGTCCATCACTTCGCTGACCACGAACAGGTTGAATTTGTCCGCGGCGTCGCGCATCATCTGCAGCCCTTTTTCTCCCAGGCCCTGGAACGCGTATGGCGAGGTGCGCGGCTTGAAAGCCCCCGCGCGCAATATCCTTGCGCCCGCCTTGGAAACCGATTCCGCGATCGATTGGATTTGTTCGGGTGATTCCACGGAGCAGGGGCCCGCGGCAACCACGATTTCGCTCCCACCGATTTTTACGCCGCGTCCCAGATCGATGATGGTCCCCTGCGGCTTGAACTGGCGGCTGGCCAGTTTAAACGGCTGCGTGATGCGCACAACTTCGCGCACGCCTTCCAGCAGTTCAAAATCACGGTGATCGAAATCGCGATGAACGCCAACGGCGCCGAGAACGGTGTGCGAAGCGCCCGTCGAGCGATGCACGTCAAAGCCGCTGGCAATCACGCGGTCAATGACGTGCTGGATCTGCTCGTCGGTCGCTCCTTCGTGCATGATGATGACCATGGTGGTTAAGCCTCAATTCCTGTAGTCCCCGAACGACAACATAATAATCGGTCCCGCAAAGTCACTTGGAATCTCCATCTGGAGGTGCATCGGCGTGCATTGCCAGGCGCTCGGCGGAACGCGCTTCGTCAATGATGCGTTCAAACAGGCGGCGAATCGCGGCGTCGGTGAGCGGCCCTTTGTTTACGTTTTCCGCGTTGGTCAGCACTTCGCTTTCTCGATCGGGCTGGTACAGAGGAATGTTCGATTCCTGCTTGATGCGGCCGATTTCCAATGCGCATTGCGAACGCTCGTTCAGCAACTCCACGAGCTTCTTGTCAATCGCATCGATGCGGCGCCGCCAGTCGGACAGGTTCATGTGCTAGCCTCGCGACGGGAGAGCCCGCGGCTCGCGGCTTCCTTGAGTGCGCGAACGCGCGTGCGCAGGGCAGCGGCCGCTGCTTCGGGCGATGCCGCCTTCTCGATCTCCGAAACCAGAGCCGAGCCAATCACAGCAGCATCTGCGAGCCCGCCGAGAACGGAAACGTGGCCCGGCAGCGAAATCCCAAAACCCACGGCGAT
>CAYOOS010000379.1:2100-4730 GCA_964405585.1 uncultured Acidobacteriaceae bacterium
GCCCGCCGAGAACGGAAACGTGGCCCGGCAGCGAAATCCCAAAACCCACGGCGATAGGAAGTTGCGTAAAGCTGCGCGTGCGCCGAAGGAGAGCGGGCAAATCGTCCGGCAGGGCATCCTTCGCGCCAGTCACCCCGGTGCGCGAAATCAGGTAAAGAAATCCGGAAGAGCACGCGGCGATTTTCACCAGGCGCTCATCGGTGGACGTGGGCGCGGCCAGGAAAATCGTATCCAGATGATGCGCCTGCATGATTTCGCGATACTCCGCCGATTCTTCCGGCGTGAGATCGGTAACGAGAACTCCGTCAGCCCCTGCTTCCGCGGCCGTTGCGGCAAATTTCTCCAAACCCATCTGGAGAATGGGATTGAAGTAGCTGAAGAGCATCAGGGGCACCTGGCTGGACTGGCGAACCTGCCGCACAAGTGAGATCACTCCGGCAAGCGTCGTGCCGGATTTCAAGGCTCGTTCGGAAGCGCGCTGAATCGTGGGGCCATCGGCCAGGGGATCGCTGAAGGGCACGCCAAGCTCAACCACATCTGCTCCCGCTGCGGCCAGCGCCAAAACGTAATCGCGGGTCGCAGCCAGCGTGGGATCGCCCGCAGTAATGTACGCGACGATGCCGAGCTCGCTGGAAGCGCGAAGATCCGCAAAGCGCTTGGCAATGCGAGTTGCGATAGCAATGGTCATTCAGTGCTTCGCTTTCATCGCGATTGAACGTGGTTTCAAGTGATTTTCCCGGGCAGACGCGTGTACGTATCCATATCCTTATCGCCGCGGCCAGAAAGGTTCATGATCACCAGATCGTTTGGCTTGAATTGCGGCAATCGCTCAATCAAACCGGCGAGGGCGTGCGCGGATTCCAGCGCGGGAATGATGCCTTCCGTGCGCGAGAGAAGTTGCGCCGCATCCAACGCGGCTTGGTCGGAAACCGCGGCGTACTCGGCGCGATGCTGATCGGCAAGCCAGGCGTGCTCCGGACCGATGGCAGGATAGTCGAGCCCCGCCGAAATAGAATGCGTTGAGGCAATCTGTCCGTCTTCGTTTTGCAGCACATAAGTATACGTGCCTTGCAGCACACCGGGCCGTGCGCCAGTAAATCCCTGATGTGCGGCAAGCCGCGCAGCGTGTTCGCCCAGTCCATTGCCGCGGCCACCCGCTTCGATGCCAACCAGCTTCACATCGGCGTCTTTCAAGAATTCGAAAAACAATCCGATGGAATTGGAACCACCACCAACACAAGCATAGAGATGCGTAGGCAAGCGTTCTTCAGCTTCCAGAATTTGCGCGCGCGCTTCACGCCCAATCACCGCCTGAAAATCGCGCACCATCGTGGGATACGGATGCGCGCCCAGCACCGAGCCCAGTAGATAGTGCGAAGTGCGCACATTGGTCACCCAATCGCGCATCGCTTCGTTAATCGCGTCCTTCAGAGTGCGGCTGCCGGACTCCACGCTAATCACTTCCGCGCCGAGCATGCGCATGCGCGCAACGTTCAGCGCCTGCCGCGCCATATCTTCCGTGCCCATGTATACAGTGCATTGCAGGCCGAGATGAGCGGCAACCGTGGCAGATGCGACTCCATGCTGCCCCGCACCCGTCTCCGCGATAATGCGCGGCTTGCCCATCTTCACGGCAAGAAGCCCCTGGCCGATGGCGTTGTTGATTTTGTGCGCGCCAGTGTGCAGCAGGTCTTCGCGCTTCAAATAAATGCGCGGGCCGCCGAGTTTCGTCGTAAGCCGCGCGGCGAATTGCAGCGGCGTGGGTCGCCCGGCAAAATTCTTCAGCAAATCCTGGAACCGCGTTTGAAAGGCCGCATCGGTCTTCGCGAGCTCGTAGACGCGCTCGAGTTCAAACAGCGGCACCATCAGCGTTTCCGGAACGTAACGCCCGCCGTAAGGGCCGAAGCGCCCCGGCGTGGTGGCGGGTATTGTGAGTTGGCTGCTCATGGGTGGAGCAAGTATTGTACAGCGAGTTGGGATTTGCGCGGAGTCCCGGCGGGTACGTCAGGAGATGTTGCGTTGGGCGCGCGCTACCTCATCAAAAAATGCTCGGAGCTTGCCGGGATCTTTCTTGCCGGGGCGGGATTCCACGCCACTAGCCACGTCCACGGCGTACGGGCGCACGATGCTAATTGCCTCGGCAACGTTTTCGGGCGTCAGGCCGCCAGCCAGAATGATGCGATGAGTGGTAGCGAACTTGCGCGCAAGCGGCCAATCAATGGTTTTGCCCGTGCCGCCGAATTGTTTGGGCTTGCCCGCATCCGGGGCCGCGTCCAGCAGGAACGCCGAAGCGGAATGGAAGCGCCGAAATTCGTTCTCCGAGAATTCGGGACCCACGTGAAGCGCTTTAATCACGGGTAACCGTTCAGAACAATCGTCCACATTGTGCGCGCACTCGTCGCCGTGAAGCTGCACCGCATCCAGCTGCAAACTCGTGGCGAGAGCGGTAACGACGCTGGGCTTCCAGTCCACAAAAATGCCGATGGCGCTGACAAAGGGCGCCAGCTTGCGTCGCATCTCCCACGCATCAGCCGGAGAAACCACGCGCGGGCTCTTCTCGCAAAAATTGAAGCCCAAAGCGTGCGCGCCAAGTTCTGTCGCCAGCCGAGCATCGGCAGGATTGGTGATGC
>CAYOOS010000380.1:0-4729 GCA_964405585.1 uncultured Acidobacteriaceae bacterium
GTTTCACTGGCGTTGCCGGGCGGAATCGTGAAGTGGTCGAAGATACTCGCTTCCTTTGAGGGAATTGCTTCGACATCGGTGGCGGAACGGCTGATCAAGCAGGGCGGTTTGGAGATTAATGGAGCAATTATTCAAGACCCGGCGTGCAAATTGAATGTGGACCAGCCACAAAGTTACAGCGTGCGCGTGGGGAAGAAGAAGTTTTTGCGGATCGTGGTGGAGTAAGAGAACTCCCTCCCGCAGTTATTGCTTATTTCAACGTTTCTTCCACTAGAGAAAAAACGTGCTTGGCGATGGCGGGAGCGGCGGTGATGCCGGGCGATTCGATGCCGACGAGTTGAATGACGCGCGGCACTTCCTTATCGTGTTCAATCATAAAATCGGCGATGTGGTGGTCACCGGGCGCGACTAGCTTCGGGCGGAGACCGGTGTAGCCGAGCTGCAGATCGCTTTCCTGGAGTTCGGGAAGCATGGTCTGCGCATCGGAAACAAATTCCGGAATGGTCATGCGGTCTCGTTCGTAATTGTCCTTGCCCTCGACGTAGGCGGCCGTTGGGCCAACGAGCACGGTTCCCCAGAGCGTTCTCGTAAAGTGCAGCCCGAGAGAAAGTCCATCGTGACGGGGTAGAGGGTAGACCAGGTTCTGGATTAGCTGGGAGCGCGGGCCGCGAATTTCGCAATATTCGCCGCGAACTGGGTAAATTTTCCAGGGACGCCTGCCAAGTAGCTGGGCGACTTCGTCGGAGTAGAGACCGGCAGCGTTGATGACACAACGCGCTTCAATGGATTCGGTTTCCGATTGTTCGTCGTCACCGATGCGCAAACGGACACGAACGGCGTCCTTGACGGGCTCCAAGGAAATAACCTTGGCGTGGTTGACGAGATTGGCGCCGTGTTCCTCGGCGACGCGAGCGAAGGCGTGCACAAGGTCTTCCGCGGAGCAGATGCCTGTGGATGGGACTTGCAAGGCGGTGTGGCCTTTGACGTGGGGTTCGATGGCGCGAATGCCCGCTGCATCGATGATCCGCAGGCCCTCGACATTATTGCCCTCTCCCTTTTTCTGCAGGGCGTGAAGCTCGGGTTCTTCGGAAGTATCTTTTGCGACGACGAGCTTTCCTGTGGTGCGACAGGGCACATTATGCTGGACGCAGAATTCCTTAGTGAGGCGATTGCCCTCGACGCAGAGGCGAGCCTTCAACGAGTTCTTGGGGTAATAAATGCCGGAATGGATCACGCCGCTATTGCGCGTGCTGGTGGCCATGCCGAATTTTGGATATTGCTCGACGAGAAAGACATCCTGCCAATGGCGGGAAAGGGCTTCGGCGATCGCGCAACCGACAACACCTCCGCCAACAATCAGAATATTTGCCTGGTCCATAAACTAAGTATAGGGCGCGCAGATTACCGGCGCATCATTCTTCGTGGCCGATTTCGTCATAGAAGGGTTTGCAGGGAACCAAGCGAGATTGCGTGCCATCGTGAACGGCAAACATGGCCCCTTTGCCGGCCTCGTAGCCATTCTTCCAGAGCGACGCACCGCCGTATTCGCCGTCTTTGTTGACAGCATAGAAATAGATGTGGAAGGTGCCAAGTTTGTTTTTGTTGCCGTTGTAATTACGCACGACGCGGCTCATGGCCTCCATGCAGGCGTCGGTTGGTTTCATGCCTTTGCGCATCATTTCGACGATGGTGTGGCCGCCGGAAATCTTGATGTTCTCTTCGCCCTTGCCCGTGGAGCCGGCGCCGCCCACATCGCCATCGACGTAAAGCCCCGCGCCAATTATCGGTGAATCGCCAACGCGTCCGGGAATCTTCCAAGCGAGGCCGGAAGTGGTCGTGGTGCCGCTGACCTCCCCCTTGGCGTTCACGGCAAGGCAGTTGATGGTGCCGGTTGGTGGACGGTTGATGACGCGCATTGCATAAGCGATTTGTTCAGGATCGTGATCGAAGATAGCGGAAACGTGATCCTTCCATTCGGGGCTGTCCGTGCCCGGCCGCCAGTTAAAACTGGTTTTGGCTTTCCAGGCGAGCCAGATTTTACGGGAGTGCTCGGTGAGGAGATTCATCTCCTCGAAACCTTCGGCGACCGCAAAGCGCCGCGCACCGTCGCCCACAATCATGACGTGGTTGGTGCGTTCCATGACGGTTTTTGCGAGGCGAGAAACATTCTTGATGTGGCGGACGGAGGCCACACTGCCAGCGCGTCGCGTGGGGCCATGCATCACGCTGGCGTCGAGTTCGACTTCGCCTTCTTCATTGGGCAATCCGCCGTACCCCACGCTGTCATCATTGGGATCGTCTTCGACGACGGTGACGGCGGCAACGGCGGCGTCCAAAGTGTCGCCGCCACTTTTCAGGATTTGCATCCCTCTATCGAGGGCGTTGACACCATTCGCCGAGGAAATGATGAGCGGGCGCGTGCCTTCAGATGGCGAAAGGTCGAGAAGTCTAGGTTCAAAGCGAGTATTGCCGGGTACTTCAAGCGTGTGGCCGAAGAGCTTGCTTGAGCCGGCGAGCGCACTCCCCGCCAGCGATGTCAGAAAGAACTTGCGACGTGACCAGCGATCCATGTGCAGCCTCCGGGGCGAGAGACGAAACGTCCCGAAAGGCACTTTATGCGAATTGAGAAAGAAAAGAAACCCAGAGTGCGGAGGAAAGAGATTTCAGTCGGAGCCGCCAAGCGGAAGGAAATATTGCGTACCCTTGACCGGCTCCTGCAAGCGGCGAAGAAGCTGCTGCAGATCTTCGTTTTTTTCCACGAAATCGATTTCCGAAGTTTCAACGACGAGCAGATCAGCGCCCTCGTAGCGAAAGAAGAAATGTTCGTAGGCGCGCGCCACTTCTTGAACATACTCCGTGGAGATCTGACGCTCTTCCTGGGCTTTTTTCTTGGCGATACGGCCCAGCAGGATTTCAGGCTTGGCCTGGAGGTAGATGACCAGGTCGGGATTGGGCAGTTCGACCGTCAGAGCCTCGTAATAGCGCTCGTAGAGTTTGAGTTCCTCGTCGTCGAGACTAAGGTTGGCAAAGATGCGGTCCTTCTCCATCAGAAAATCGCTCAGGACCAGACCGGGGGCATCGGCGGCAAGAGCTTCACGGATGCGCTTCTGCCGCTCCATCAGGAAGTACATTTGAGCGCGGAAGGCGGCTCCGGGGAGACCGGCATAAAAATCGGCGAGAAAGGGATTGTCTTCGCAATCGTAAATGCGGCGCGCGTGGAGGCGTTCGGCAAGGAGGCGGGCGAGCGTAGTTTTGCCAACGCGGAGAGGTCCTTCAATAACGATAAATCGAGGTGGCTGTGGGCCACGTTGCGGGATGCGTGCGCGTTTCGCGGATGATTCCGAACCAGCCATTTTCCCTCGAACCTAAGGACGACGGCCTATTGAGCGGGATTATAGCAGGTCTTTTCTCTGAAGAGCGAAAGGAGTGTCGGCGAGGGGTACGAAGGCTCCAGAACGAAGGCCAGAGAAGGTACTAGGGAAAAATGTGACCAATGGGCCAGTGACACCTGTCCCTTAGTACAGTACAGTGTACAGGAGTCGCAGCGTACCAGGATCCCACCCCCGGCCTGCGACTGCTGAGGTGAATCTTGGTCCTATCCGCGCTTGTGCTGTTTTGCTGTACCGCGCTTCCGGCTGACACACCTCCCGCCATCGCGGATACTCCCACACTGGTCGCCAGCAATTCGAGTGCGCCACAGCCCGTCTCGACAACCAATTCGAAACTCCCAGATGTGCCCGCGCCCAAGGCGGCGGATTCGAATGGAACGGATGCTTCCGCCGAGGGGATTGGTCCGGGCAGCCAGCCATTGCTCAACTCGCCCATCAAGCCCGCAGTTGATCGCCCGGTCGAATCTCCACGGGAGCGCAAAATCTGGTACGCGCTGGTGGGCGCGGGGAGCAGTGCTGCCGCAATTGATGCGTGGTCCACGCGGCGCGCGATTTCCGGCGGTTATGGGACAGAAGGTGATCCGTTGCTGCGCCCGTTCGCACACTCGAATGCGATGTACGCTGCCACGCAAGTGAGCCCGGCCGTGATGGACTTTATCGGGCACCGCATGATGACCAGCAATCACGGTTTGATGCGGCGATTCTGGTGGATACCGCAGACAGCCGGAGCCAGCTTCTCGTTCGGCGCGGGGATTCACAACTACCGCGTTGTGCACTGAGATCCGCCGAGTTTCATTTACTAACTACACGCAAGACGAAAGTGGTGGGCTTCATCGAGGGCCCGCGTTCACCTTCATTTGGCGGAATACTATCCGCGTCCAATACGACGACCCGCGTGGCGTGGGGAATGTAGATACCACGGGCGGGGGTATCCACATCGACGTAGTCTTAGAAGCCATCAAGAAACCGCTTTGGAGACTTGATAGCCGGAAGGAACTAGGACGCGTCCGGGCCCTGTTGCCAGAGCAATCAGACTGAATAGCGCGATGAACAAAGGACATATTTTGAAGGGACTCAGCTTCATTCCCGTCCTCCCCCTACGAGATGGACTTCCTGAGCGCAATCGTTAGGGAAGGAATATACCCGACGTCTACCTCCCCGAGAGCCGTCTTATGGGATATAGTTAGTGGGACCCAGCCTGGGTTGCTATCCGCCTCGGCGTTTCTTTTTGGAACAAAATTGCTTCGGACGGGTTAGGATTCGATACCTTGGGGAACACGGGCCGAAGAGGCAGAGGGGAATGAGAATGAGAAAGGGATTGCTGGGAGTGTTGGTGGTGT
>CAYOOS010000381.1:0-4723 GCA_964405585.1 uncultured Acidobacteriaceae bacterium
GATGGCTGGGCGCGAACTTTCCGGCTTCGAGCATGCCGACGCGGACCTTTTCCGTGGCGCTACGTACGCGCTGACGAGTGACACGGGGGAAATCCGCGATCCACGCGTCGTCGCCTTCGTGAAAATTCTGGGGAAAATGGGGGCGCGGCCTGTGTGGCTGGGCGCAAAGCAGCACGATTATGCTGTCGGGCTGGCCTCGCATCTGCCACAACTCGCGGCTGTGGCCATGGCATCATTCCTCTACGATCATCTGGACGAAAACGGTTTGCCCATCACACTGGCTGGGCCGGGCTTGCGGGATTCGCTGCGGCTGGCAGGCAGCCCTTATGCCACCTGGCGCGACATCGTGCTCACGAATCGCGAGGTGCTGTCAGTCGCACTCGATCTGTTCGCGCGCCGGCTTGATGATCTCCGCGAACGGCTGGGCTCGCGCGAACTTGAAGCGGACTTCGACTCCGCCAACGAACTTTACAAACTTCTGCGCAGTTTGTAGCCGCGACTACCTTGCGCCATCTCCCTTGAATTTTGCGAGTTTCAGCTCGAGTTCGCGGAGCATGTAGACGTCTTCTCGGTTGTAGGCAAGAAGCTCCTCGCGAAGTTTTCGTTCGCCCGTCTTTACATAAGCGCGGAAAGTTTCCATGGCCCAGGCGCCTTCGCGGTTCGGGAATTGCCGTCGAAGTCCCAGCGTTTGCTCGACCTTTTTCTGGCCGCCATACAAATTGCGTTTCCAGCATTCCGGGCAGAGATCGACATGCGGGAATTCCTTGTCGAGGACAATGCCTAACTGCGCGGCAATCACCGGAAAGTCGAAGCCGACGCGGCGCTTCAGGGTGTCCGGGATGGAGCGGCCGTTGTAGGTTACGATTTTCCCGGCGCCATTGAGGGCCTTGGTCAGATTCGCTTTCGTCACGTCTTTATCGAAAAACTGTACGAATACATCGCTGTCTTTGTCCAACAACCTGACGCCGAGAACAGTGATCAAATGATTCTTGGAATCGCGGAAAAACCGGTCGTCGCTGCTCGTGAATTGGCCGACGTAGTTTGTTTCGATGTCCAGATAGGCTACTCTCATGGCCGCTCCTCAGACTCCCGCTTGTTTGGGCCTGCGAACTACTCGGTTGTTTGCGTAGAACCGACGATAGCACTGCGCGGAATGCGGGCTCAAGGCCAGTGCGAGTGAGCGAGTCACCATGGATGTGGATTCACTTTGAGGGTCACACCCTCCATTCAGTATTCACAGCGAACTGGAGTAGACTTCTCCTGCAGCAGGGTCTCTTTCATGGACAAGCGCATCACATCTCCGGACGACGCCATTGGCAATCTTCGCGATGGCATGACTGTGCTGATGGGCGGGTTCGGGCTGTGCGGAATACCTGAAAATCTGATCGCGGCGGTGCGACGCAAAGGTACGAAGGACCTTACCATCGTCGGCAATAATGCGGGTGTGGAGGATTTTGGTATTGGACTGCTGCTGCAAAATCACCAGGTTAAGAAAATGGTTTCCAGCTACGTGGGGGAGAATAAACTTTTCGAGAAGTTGGTCTTGAGCGGCGAATTGCAGGTGGAGTTGAATCCGCAAGGCACACTGGCCGAACGGCTGCGCGCGGGTGGCGCGGGAATCCCGGCATTCTACACGCCGACGGGCTACGGCACGATGGTGGCTGAAGGGAAAGAGACGCGCGAATTCGATGGGCGCCCGTATGTTCTGGAACGAGCACTACGCGGGGATTTCGCGTTTGTGAAAGCGTGGA
Organism: uncultured Acidobacteriaceae bacterium; assembly: GCA_964405585.1. Lineage (GTDB taxonomy): Bacteria > Acidobacteriota > Terriglobia > Acidiferrales > UBA7541 > Acidiferrum. The sequence continues at coordinate 1,752 of CAYOOS010000381.1, forward strand.
GAGGCGATCGTTGGGGCAACTTGATATTTCGCAAGACCGCGCGCAATTTTAATCCGATGATGGCCACCGCCGCGGATTATGTGATTGCCGAGGTGGAAGAGCTGGTCGAGCCGGGCAAGCTGCCTCCCGATCAGGTGCACACACCAGGAATATATGTGGACGCGATTTTCCAGGGTACGAATTACGGGAAGCGTATTGAAAAGCGCACCACTCGGAAGGCTTAGCGGAAGTAACCGCACATGTCAGCGACTTATACTTATTCTCTGCCATTAGCGGTAGACTGTCAGTCGTGAAGAGTCCGCGAGGCTCCCCATGCACATTCCCGGGATTTCGTTGCTGAACGGAAACGGGCTTACCACTGGCAAGAAACCAAACTCGGTCCTGGCGTGGGCGCTTACTGTGATCGGATGCCTGTATTGCCTCTGGGTTTATCTTGCCCTTGCAAGTGCGATTCCTATTTTTGACAAACTGTTTTCTGGGATGGGCATGCCACTGCCATTGCTGACTCGAATCGTGCTGGGGAGTTATTTCTGGCTACTTCCAGTCCTTTGTATCGTGGCAGTTACATTGATCGTCGCCAGACAATTCGTGTTGTCGGGCAAGGTTCAGTTGCATATCGCCAACGTGATCCTCATCTTTGTCGGAGCTGTACTCCCGGCAATCGTGATATTTGCTATGTATTTGCCCTTGATCGTCTTGACCCACAAACTCGACGCAGCGCACTGATTCTGGATATATCGATGTTTCCCATGCCTGGGCAAGTCTTCCCCTGTCAGGAATGCGTCAGAGGGAGGGTTTGCTGGTATTGTGTTTCCTGCTCTACTTGTGGCTACAATCCAGGAACTCCCCCATGCTGACCGACGAACAAAAACGGGAACGGATTGCGCGGCGCATCGCGCGCGAACTGCATGACGGCTACTACGTCAACCTGGGGATCGGCATGCCGACTCTGGTAGCTAACTTTGTGCCCGCGGGTATGGACGTGATTCTGCAATCGGAAAACGGGATGCTCGGCGTGGGGCCGTACCCACTGGAAAGCGAAGTGGATCCGGACTTAATCAATGCAGGCAAGGAAACCATCACCGAGATCCCCGGAACGGTTTATTTTTCTTCCGCTGATTCGTTTGCGATGATTCGCGGCGGGCATGTGGACCTGACCGTGCTCGGCGCGTTGCAGGTGGATGAAAAAGGGACGCTGGCCAATTGGGCTATTCCTGGAAAAATGTTGAAGGGCATGGGCGGTGCGATGGATCTGGTGGCGGGGGCCAAGCGCGTGTTCGTCGCCATGGAGCATGCCACGCGCGAAGGCAAACCCAAAATCCTGAAGAAATGCACGTTGCCGCTGACCGGCGTTGAAGTGGTGGATCACATTGTTACGGAACTGGCCTTCATCGACGTGAGGCCCGAGGGGCTGCTTCTGCGTGAACTCGCGCCGGACGCTACAATCGAACAAGTGCAATCGCTCACGGAACCGATGTTACTGCTGCCCCACGGCGGCCCTGCACCGATGGCGATCTGATTTTCATTTGTGTGTTAATCCGCCATGAAACCAAAGAAGAAGCCCCAACAGACGACCCGCAAGCAAAGCATTCGCCCCGCTTTGATTCCGATTACCCCCGAAATGCAACACTGGTCTGCATTGCTGGAAGAGGAGCTGAAAACGTGGCCGGGAGTAGCAGCCAAGCGCCTCTTCAGCTTCCGGTCTTTCTATCGTGGCAAAGTGATTTTTGCGGCGCTTCCGCGTACCCGTTCCTTCAATAGCGCGAGTTCCATCATCTTCAAGTTCAATCCTATGCCTCCAGCTCTTTCAAAACGCGCCCTGGCAGATTCGCGCATCAACTTCAATACGCGTATTTCCGGAACGGGATGGGTTTCCTTTGAATTGAGCTCCGACGTGGATTTGCGCGATGCGTTGTGGTGGCTCAACCACGCTTACGAATGCGCCGCCAGCCGCGCTCGGTGAACGCCTGCGTCTCGTTCTCGACACTTTTTCCGTCTCCCACTCCCATACTTGCAAACCATGCGGTAGACTAGATGAAATCACGTTCACAAGGCGCACATGAAACCAGACTCGATCGTCATCATCAGCCTGCACTCCCCCAAGGAAAAGATCTGGGGCATTCTGATTGACCTGAACACCAGCGGCGTAACCATCCGTGGGATCGATCTGAACTCCTTCGATCATTTCGTCAGCCAGATCAACCAACTGGATGCCGAGCGCGTTGGGCTGCCCACGGTGTTTTTCCCCATGATGCGCGTCGAGCGCATTTCGCTGGACGAGCCTTCCGGCTCCATCCCCTCGATGGCGGAGATTTTTGAACGAAAGATCGGCCGCACATTGACCGATTATCTCGCCCAGTTCGCCTGATCTGGGATATCCTGACAGCCAATGAAAGTCCGCATCTGGACGGTACCCAATCAGATCACGTTTTTGCGCCTCGGCTTTCTGCCGTTTTTTCTGGTGCTCATTCTCTATGAAGAATACCGGTGGGCGCTTCTGGTGTTGGTGTGCGCGGCGCTGACTGATGCGGTTGATGGGCTTCTGGCGCGGCGTCTGAATCAAAAATCGGCGCTGGGAGCGTACCTGGACCCCATTGCCGATAAATTGCTGCTCTCTTCTTCATTCGTGGCGCTGGCGATGGAAAAGAAGATCCCCTGGTGGCTGGCGATTTTCGTTTTGAGCCGCGATCTTCTAATGCTGGTGGTCGCCGCAGTCATACTGGTGATTCAGGGGTACCGGCCGTTTCCGCCGAGCTTGTTGGGCAAAGCGACTACGTTTTTTGAAATCGCGCTGGTGTTTTTCACGGTGCTGGGCGCGGCCTATGCCAATGAGCGGGTAAGCCTGTTGTCACACTATCTGGGATACATGGTGGCTGCGTTCGTGATCGCTTCGGGGTTCCACTATTCCTTCGTCGTGGCGCGGCGGTTGCATTTGTCGTAGACAGCCGACGATGGCTCTGCTGGCCTCGCCA
>CAYOOS010000382.1:0-4707 GCA_964405585.1 uncultured Acidobacteriaceae bacterium
CGGGAACCACAGGCGGCAGGACTGACGCGCTGATCTCCGAGGGTTTGCTTCCGGCGAGCTTCCCGGATTCGTAGTCGCGCTTAAGACGCTGTAAATCGGCGCGAATTTCCGAAGCGTGCTGGTAGCGCAGATTGCGGTCTTTCTCCAAGCATTTATTGATAATTTCTTCCAACTTATGGGGTACGTCTGGGGTGATTCGCACTGCTGGGGTGGGCGTGCCATCGAGAATGGCTTTGAAAATCACACCTGAACTCTCGCCTCGGAATGGTAACGTGCCCGTGCACATCTCGTAGAGAACCGATCCGAATGAGAACAGATCTGTGCGAACGTCCAGTTCCTTGGCGCGGACTTGCTCCGGCGACATGTAGGCTATGGTGCCCAAAGTACTGCCCGGACTTGTGAGATGGTCTGGATCCAGTTCTAGCGTGGCCAGTGTCTGGTCGCTACCCAAAGCGCCCTTAGCACCTACCTTTGCCAGGCCAAAATCGAGAATCTTGGTATGGCCACTTTCTGTAACCAGAATATTCGCCGGCTTGATGTCCCGATGAATAATCGCTTTCGAGTGCGCTGCGTTCAGCCCATCGGCCACGCCAATAGCCACATCGAGCAACACATCCAGCTCCACGGGCCGACCGGAGATGATATGTTTCAGGGTTTTTCCTTCCAGATATTCCATAGCGATGAATTGCATGCCATCTTCTTCGCCAATCTCGTAGATGGTGCAAATGTTCGGATGATTCAGCGCGGAAGCTGCTTGCGCTTCCCTGCGAAACCGCGCCAAGACTTGCGGGTCCTTCGCTACATTGTTTGACAGGAATTTTAACGCGACGAAACGGTATAACCGGGTATCCTCGGCCTTGTAAACCACACCCATCCCGCCGCCGCCCAGTTTCTCATGGATGCGGTAATGAGAGATGATTTGCCCAATAAGCGCGTCCGGACTCGCCATAGTGCGGCAATCTTAGGTTGCGACCCGATGCAAGTCAACGAATCGCCGTCGTAGATTCAGTCCCAAGATTGGATAAGGTCCCGGTTAACACGATTCCCTGAGAGGTGGGTTTTGGTATGAACGTGGAGGGTAAGCCGGCAAAGCGAGAGTTGACTTTGCGAGCGCAACTGAACCATAGAACAGTTATGGATTGAAACCTGAAATGCTAGGCTGAATTCAAGTCACGAAGAAGTGGCCCTGGTGCACACTGGCACCAAAGGTTTGGCGATCAGGTATAGGGCAAGATGCTGCGGCTGGATTACATCTCGTGCGTTCTTACAGTCCTTTCGACCATTCTTATAGGAAGAAGAATCTGGCAAGGGTGGATGATAGCTGGTGCGAACAGCGTGGTGGTGTGCGTAATTGCCGCGCGAACGGCGCAATTTGGATTCATACCGGCGAATGTGTTCTGCATTGCGCTTTATTCCTACAACGTGTGGAACTGGCGTAGCCCGCGAGCGCCGAGTTCCGAGTAGTCCCGATAAACGCGGTTACCGCCTAGGCGGGCAGCAGGCCCATTTCGCCGGATTGCCGAGCAACGGACAGAGTTTTTCAGTGGAGCGCGGCAGCAGCGTTGACCAGGTCCTCGACGGAGGGCGCGATGACGTTCATCAGTTCATGGGCCGGCTGAGGAGACATCATGGCCGCCACGAGATTCGCGCCCCCCTCCGCAATCTTTCGATGCTTCGCGAGGAGGGCCTTGCGCCGATCCAGCCAAACCGTGCTTGCAGGTTGGCCCGATTCCAAAATCGCGAGAGCCTCAAGGCCCGTTTCCGCGAGTTCTCTGAGGTCCTGTGAAGCGGGAATAACCTCTTTCAACAGGAAGGAATCCTGGGCGATGGCTTGAAATCGCGAGTCATTGTCGCGCCACTGGGTGAGCTTCGCGAGCGCTTTCTGGCGCAGCTTTTCTGTGTCAGTTCCACCCGCCAGCATTTGGTGAACGGTTTCATGAAAATCGTGTGCCGTCATGCTTTCTGCCGGGAGCGCGTCCACGAAGCGTGTGGTTACCACGCTATTGTCGATTCCCTTCCCGGTAGCCATTGACGCTTGCAGGCGGGGCGCGAAACGCGCAAGGTTTTTCAGGGGTTCGACGGTTTCCGCCAAAGTCTCGAGCGGTCCGGAGTCATGATGGCCCGCGAGCCGTTGCAACATCAACGCCTCGCTTGCACGATGCCGAAGCCCGAGAAACTCCAGATCCGCATCCACGCTGTGGAGGCGGCGATAGAGCGAAGCAACATCCTTGACGCTTGCGGGAGACCAGAGGCGCTCAGCGATGGCCGCCACGCGCGGCCACACCATCATTTCCTCTTTTTCATTCCAAACGAATTCGGACCACATGCAGGCGATCCCACCAGCCACCCACTTTTCCTGGCCGGGCGTAAGCGGCGGGCTATCGACGGCGACGTTATCTTGGGTGATGTAGGGCGCGAGGGGCGTGCCCTTCACCATATTCAGCGACTCGGGGGGAAGTCCTTCTGCGTGGCTGTCCAGCGGATCGACAGCATAATATGTTGCCGCCAGCAAATTGTGATCCAAGTAGTAGCCGGCGGACACCAAGGTGGTGTGGCCGAGAGCCGCAGAGCGCTGCACCAACTTGGAACTTCGCCAGGCCTGAATTACGACATCCTTGGAAAGGTTCGGCTGCAAAACCTCATCCCAACCCACCATGGTCTTTCCGTGCTTCGCGAGAATCTGCCGCACGCGCTCGGTGAAATACCCTTGCAGGTCATGCTTATCCTTAAAACCACGCGCCTTCATGAACGTCTGGATTTCGGAATTTTCGGACCATTGTCTGCCGTTCACCTCGTCTCCACCGGCCTGAAAATAGGGGTCGGGAAAGAGCGAGGCCATCTCTGCGAGAAGGCGGTCGAGGAACTGGTAGGATTCCTCGCGCGTGGGATCGATGGTCGCATTCATGCTGTTGAAGTCGCCGCCGAGCGAATAGGGTCCGGGCATCGCGGCGAATTCCGGGTAGGCCACGAGCATGGCCTTCGCGTGTCCCGGCATTTCAATTTCCGGAATTACGCGGATTCCCCGATCGCGCGCATAGGCCACCAACTCGCGCACTTCCTCCTGCGTGTAATACTCTCCACGCGAACCCAATTGCTGCAGCTTGGGATAAAGCTTACTTTCCACGCGGAAGCCCTCGGCGTCGCTCAAGTGCAGCTCGAGGACATTCATTTTGACCGACTCCATGGCATCCAGATTTCGCTTGATGGTATCGGCCGTCAGGAAGTGGCGAGCCACGTCCAGCATCAGGCCGCGCCAGGCAAATCGCGGCCGGTCGGTTATCCTCACCGAGGGGGCGCGGAATCCCTCCGCATCCATCCGCACGAGCTGGAAAAAACTTGCCATGCCGCGCAGAACCCCGGTGGGGCCGGGGGCATGCAGTTCCGCTCCTTGCGGGGTAACCTCGAGCGCATAGGACTCATCGGCTTCGGGAGTAAGGAAATGCGGATCGGCGGCGTCACAATGGACACGGAGCGTCGCCGGCTTCCCTTCCGTTAGCGGCTGCAAGGCAAGCAGCAAGCCAGTCTTGGCACGCAGGTTCCTGGCGAGACGGATGGCCGCGTTTTGGAGGATTGCGTCGTGATAGCCGCTGAGAGAAATACGAAACGAGGCATCAATCGGGAGTAAACCATCGCCGGGCTGGATTTCGCTGGGCATAGGCAGAATGCGCAGCGCTTCCTGGGCCCGCGCAGATGAGAGAGCGACCAGCACAACACAGAAGAACAAGGTGGCTTTGAAGAACATGGATGGTGTTGCCTCGATGGACGTGATCCTTGCCACGGACAGGCGAAACGCGAGCCAATCGAAAGTACGGAGGAATCGGTGCGCCGTATGTCCGTGAATCCCAAGAGAGTTTATCGATTATAACGCCGGAGCTGCCGACAAGTCGTGGTAGACGCAATAACCGTCCAAGCGGTCACTGGAACTTCACCGGTTTGGCGACTGATGGAAATTTGCAGTCTCTGAGGGAGTTCTCACATCTTGACATACAACTGGAGCAGGCATAGCATTCACCTAGAATGTCTACCAGAAAAGAAAGTGAACGCATCGAGCTGCTGCAAGGCACGCTGGATTTGTTGATTCTGCGGACGCTAGCGTTGGGGCCGGAGCACGGACACGCCATCGCTAAAGCAATTGAGTTTCGTTCGGATGAAGTGCTGCAGGTGGAGCAGGGATCGCTGTACCCGGCGCTGCACCGGCTGATTAAACGTGGCTGGATTTTCGTCGAAGATGGCACGTCGGAAAACAACCGGCGGGCAAAGTTCTATCGTTTGACGGCGAGGGGCCGAAAGCAACTGGTGCACGAGACCAGCAAGTGGGAGAAGTTGGCGGGAGCGATTGCGCGGATTCTGCGTCCGACGGGGGAACGCGAATGATGCGGCGCGCGAAGCGCCTGCTGAACGATCTGGATCAGGAGATCCGCGAGCATATCGAACTGGCAACGCAAGAGAACATCGATCGCGGGATGACACCGGAAGAAGCGCGCCATGCGGCACTGCGAAAATTCGGCAACGTAACGCGAGCGAAGGAAGATGCCAGAGAGGTGTGGAGTACGGTGTGGCTCGAAGAATTGAGGCAAGATATCCGCTTCGGCCTTCGCCAACTCCGCAAGTCCCCCGCCTTCACCACCGTCGCCATCCTCACGCTCGCCCTGGGCATCGGGGCCAATACTGCGATCTACAGCTTCATGGAGTCGATTCTGTTGCGCT
>CAYOOS010000383.1:0-4704 GCA_964405585.1 uncultured Acidobacteriaceae bacterium
CTGAAGCCGACGGTGTGGCCCCACCACTGATGCGCAACTTCGTGCGGAGTGACGACCTTCCAGTAGCCCCGGTCGCGCCAGTCCAGGCCCATGTTATGGCGAATGGTGATGTCGAAGTAATAGCAAATAGGAACCCAAACGAGTTCGGGCCAAGATTGACCATAATTGCAAGCGGTCTGTTCGGTGAGTTGCAAATGCTTAAAGAGGGAAGGGCCGAAGTACTCGCTGTAGAGTTGAACGGCAAATTCGCCCTCAGCGAGAGCCTTTTTATTAAAGGCGCTCATGCTTGCGGGTATGCCTCTGGCTCCATCCGGGAGTTCTTCGTTGACGTAGGACTGGATAAAATACTCAGGGTTGGTGAGTCTGGCCTGCTCTTCCTTGAACCTGCCAAAGTTGAAGCCAGCAACAGTTTGCGGCGCTTCACTCTTCCAGATGGAAACGCTCTGGTTGCCTTCTTCAGACTCACTGACTAGCGCACCCGTAGCCGCTATTTGCATGCCCTTGGGAATGCGAAAGTTCATGTCGTAGGTGGAATACTGCCCGAACGCACTGTCAGGCTCATTGGGATACCAGTTCGACCGAGCGACGGGGTAGTAGTTACCGCCGCCGGCATTGGTGACAGCGTCTTTCCCGGTGTAGGTGGTGGTAATGACAATTTTATCGCCGAGGTCGAGCGGCTTGGGTAGGATCACGGCAAAATCGCTGTCGTCGTTTTTGTCTTCTTGGATAAAGGAGAGAGGCTGGCCGTCAGCAGTGACATCCTGCACGCGCAGGGAGCGGAAAAGGTCGAACGGGACAACAGCGATTCCGCGGCGGGTAGCAACAAGAGTGGTAGTGGCCTTGCCGGAGAGATGACCGTTCTTCTCAATTGTGGTGTCGAGCTGCTGATGGACGATACGGAAAGCCCTGCCGCTAGGTTGGAATTGAGAAAAACTGAAGGAGGCCCAATCACCGGAGCGATTTTCGTTGTAGGTGCTGAAATCGACCTGATCCATTTCCCGGTTGGGTTCAAGTTCGAAAAGTTCCTTGTCCTCGTAGCGCTTGCCGTGAATGAAGGCAATGAAGTAAACACGGGGATTGGGGCTGAGGACTTCCTGGAGAAGGCGGGCTTCAAGGTTCTGCTTGGTTTTGTGGCGGGTAACGTATTGACTGTCTTTGAGTAGGCCGGCGTCGCATTGGCCGGCACCGGCCTTGGAAGCCTTCATGATTTCGGCATAGGTGTCATCGGTGAAACGAAGCACGAGATGCCCGAATTGCTCGGTGAATTCGGGCTCGTCGTTCTTGCTTAGGAAGCGAAGACTCTTACGTTCGCTTTCCATAGGCGGGTCGAGGACAAACTTGCCGTCGCCGACGAAAACTGCGCCGGTGATCTTGCCGTTGACGGGAGGAACGAAGCAGACACTGCCGGAATGGAGAACGAAGGTGGCGGCGTCACGCTTGAGCTTCAAGTCAGTGACGGAGACGGATTCGTTGCCGAGGGCGATGTTGCGAAGAGCCTGATAAGTGGGATTGGAATTGGGGCCGGAGGGAGCGACGGTTTGCGCGAGAGTAGCTGGGGCGAGGGTGAAAGCGACTGCGACGAGGACCAGCAGCGACGATGCACACACAGAAGCGGGGGCGGGTGAGCATATTAGAGTCATTGACTTGCGAAAGATCGGAGCGAGTGCGTCCAACATATCACAAATAAGCGAATAGTTAGTAGCTAGGAGTGAATAAATAGCAAAAAGCTCCCACGCGGGGGGCAATGCGATAGCTCTCGGTTTGTCGGTCACTCGCTGAAAAGTAAGAAATCAATCGCCAATTGCTGGCAAAAGCTGGGGGTACTGGAACGAATTTGCCCGGGAAGCCGACAAACCAGGACTTAGCAGCCGAAATGGCCCAGAACGGGACTTAAGGCTCGCGTTCTGCCCTTGATGCCTGCTGTATTCCATTCATGAGACGGCAGCTTATTTCCACGAGGGGAAAAGTGGAAAAATCGCGCGCGGAGTCCAGCTACCTTTCAAGCGCACCGCGGTCCCAGTTGGCAAGCGTCGCCGCAGCTGAGTACGTACTTTGGCAAAACTCGAGTAATGAGGCGGTGGGCGACTCCGCGTTTCGTACATCGTCATACATCAGGAGGAATTCACCGAGCAGCCCGTCGTAAAAGGCGGCACCCGGACGGACGCGCTCGTTCTTGAATCCCTGCGGCTCGGGGGCCGCATACGAGTAGAACGCCGCGCCCTGAACGTTGCCACCACCGGGCCAAAAGCCGACACTGCTCACTTCGTGGGAATAGGCTTCTCGGGTCATAGCGTCGATGCCGGGTCGCTCCGGGGCCCGGCGGCCAGAAAACCGCGTGACCGCAAGATCGAAACTTCCCCAGAAGAAGTGCACCGGGCTGGATTTACCGATGAATGTGGCCCTGAACTGATTGAGAACCGTATCTACGGATAACAGGATACGCCAGAATTTCTCGACCGATGCACGGTCGTATGAGGCGTGCACGCGGTCCTTATCGAAGGCAATCGGATCGGGAATTTCGACCGGCATTCTCCAGATTTTGACTTCAATTTCCGCAGATCGAAGCAATTCCATGAACTCCTGGTAGAATTCGGCCACCGAGCGCGGCTCCAGCGGAAGAGCTCTTACTAATCCGTCACTCGTCTCCAGCACAAGCTGATGTCCTATGAAGTCGAAGCACAGTTCGAATGCTCTTTTGCCATAGGGGATACGAGATGTCGTCAAACCGCGAGCCGTTACATACAAGGGAACATTCCACCAGTGGTTCACGAGCGGCGTCAGACGCAGTAGGACCTTACCAACGATCTGCGTCCATAGATGGAGCGTTGCATACGTTTCGTTCCATGAACTGAGAGGCAGAGCGGGCCAGCATTCCGGCAGATCAGAAGCAGCGTGAGGCGTGCGAGAAATGCCGGAGTCCATGGTTTTCCTTTTGATTAATTCCCAGTGAGCAGCTGGACAACAGCGGCATATTGTAATCCATCAAAGCTCCGCGAGACGAATTTACCCAACTCCTCCTTGGCCATATCGAGCGCGGTTTGGCCATATCTGTTATTGGCCGGGTGGAAGGAGGCTGAGAATGAACAGTGCCGAAGGGCTGTGGCGGTCTCCTTTTGGCAGATTTGCCCATCGGAGGTTCCTTGGCTCCGAACAATTTCTTCCAGAAGCTCATGCTGTGTTTCCCTAAATTTGCGATCTGGACCTTGGCTCGCACATCGTATGGTTCTCTTGCCCTGAACACAACGAATTTGCCATCAGGGCAGGTCCAACTAGCCAGATCGAACGATTCCAAAAACCAAGTCCTCATTAACGCGGTGCATCGACCTGTCGAATGCACGCGACTAGCCAGGAGTTAGCCAACTGCTGCGAGGCACGATTGCCCTCTCAGCCAACTCTGGCGTGAGCTGGCTGGGGCCTGCTCCGCTGGGGAATTCGTTGTGTCGAGGGCAGCAAAAGCATACGATGTGCGAGTCAGTGGTCCGAATCGCAAATTCGGATTTAATTTCCAAACCCTGGCCTATACTCGACGACGTTCTGAAGGCAAACGATGGAGGAAAAAGTATGTTTCACTTAATCTGGTATGTTCTTATTGGGCTAATCTCGGGGGTTATCGCGAAATCGGTGATGCACGTGCACATGACGATCTTCTGGACGATCGTGCTCGGCATCATCGGATCGATCATCGGCGGCGGCGTCACCCACATCTTTTCGCGCCCGAAAAACGAACGATATCATCCCGCCGGCCTCATTTTTTCCACGCTGGGCGCGATCCTGGTTCTCTACATTTGCTATAAGCTGAAGATCCATTTTCCCCAGGTCTAGCCTCGTATTGCGCTAAGAGGGTCACGCCTCGGGCTGCTTGGAACGCTGCCACCTTGCAAAAAATCGCTCGTCAGACGGGGAGTTTGTGGGCTTAGAAGCGTTGGACCGGCTTAGGCAGCCGCTAGGGGTTCAATTCCCTTATTTCCCCTTAGTACCTAATTAACGCCCATGCAGGTACTGGAACGAACTTGTCCGGGAAGCCGACTAATCGGGACCTAAGCCTCCGGTGATTCCTTGACGGGAATTATTGCCGTGTCGAATTGGGCTTGCTGATGGGAGTCGTTGTGACCTGGGACACGGCGCGCAATCACGCACGCGATAGAATTCTCCCATGAGAATAGTGCGATTGCGCTGGGCGAAACGAAAAGAGACACGGCTTGTGGCGCTCTTCGCCATGGGTGTTGGCGTTTCGGGCCAGCTTGCTCGCGCACAAGGCGCGGGGAATCTTCCTGTCATCCGTATCGAGTCTGACGAGGTATTAGTTCCTGTGGATATTGTGTCCGATACGCACCTGGCGGTGTACCATCTGACCGCTTCCGACTTCCACCTGTATGAAGATGGCAAGGAGCAAAAGATTGAAAAGGCTACTCTCGAACTCGGACATGGTACTTTTTCTAGAGACAACGCAGGCATCCAACAGGACCAGGCCCGCACACCGAATGGAAAGTGGACGCGATTCAGCGATAACTTAATCCAATACGATGGCATGACTGGCGTTTTAGGCCGGGGAATCTATTACGTGATAGCTTATGTGCCTCCGCCGTCGCCGAAGGGAAGCTGCCATAAGGTCGAGGTACAGGTCGACCCGCGGGATACGGCGGGAAAGAGATTCACCACGGCAGAAATGGACGTCTATTGGGGCGAAAAAAAGGGCTGGGACAC
>CAYOOS010000384.1:0-4673 GCA_964405585.1 uncultured Acidobacteriaceae bacterium
GCAACCCTTCACTGGAGAGCTGGACGAAAACATACAGGCGAGCGCCTGCGGAGTTCCGGTTGGCGCACAAGCCTATGTACTCAACGCCACGGCTGTGCCCTCCGCACCGCTGGGCTACCTCACCCTGTGGCCGCAAGGGACGACGCAGCCATTGGCCGCGACGCTGAGTGCACTGGATGCCACGGTGACGTCGAACCTGGCGATTGTGCCGACCACAAACGGGGCGATCAGCACATACGCAGCAAACCCCACACAGCTCATCATGGATCTGTTCGGCTACTTCGCCCCTTCCACAACCTACAGCATCGGCGGCACGGTGTCGGGTCTGTCGGGCACGGGGTTAGTATTGCAGGATAATGGGGGCGACAGCCTGTCGGTCAGCGCGGGGGCAACGAGCTTTACGTTTCCCACGGCCATTTTCAGTGGTGCCAATTACAACGTCACGGTTCTTATGCAGCCTTCCAGCCCGGCGCAAACCTGCGCCGTTGTAGGTGGCAGCGGAACGGCCAGCGCCAATGTCACCAGCGTTCAGATCGCCTGCACCACGCTTCCAACGTATACGATCGGCGGTTCGATCTCGGGGCTTTTGGGCACGGGGTTGGTGTTGCAGGACGACGGCGGTAACAACCTGTCGGTCAGCGCGGAGGCAAGCAGCTTTACGTTCACGACGGCCATCATCAGTGGTGGCAGTTACAGCGTCACGGTATTGTCCCAGCCTTCCAGTCCAGCGCAGACTTGCGTGGTAACAAGTGGTGGCAGCGGGACGATCACCAGCTCGAATGTCACGAATGTTCAGATCGTTTGCACTACGATTACGTACACCATCGGCGGCACGATCTCGGGTCTCACCGGCACGGGACTTGTGTTGCAGGACAATGGCGGCAACAACCTGTCCATCACCGCTGGAGCAACCACCTTCACGTTCACCACGGCCATCGCCGGGGGTGCCAGTTATGGTGTCACGGTTCTTACGCAGCCCTCCAGCCCAGCACAGACTTGCGCAGTGACAAATGGCATGGGTACAGTGATAGGTAACGTCACAGGCGTAGTAGTGGCTTGTACCCCAACCCTCACAACGTTGTACGGCTTCGAAAACACAGACGGCCGCCAGCCGTATTCGGGGCTCGTCCAGGCCACGGATGGGAACTTATACGGGACTACCGAGTATGGCAGCCACGATAGTAATACTTTTGCTGGCACGGCCTTCCGAATCACCCCGAACGGCACGCTGACGACGCTTGACTACTTTTTCTGTACCCAAACCAGCATTCAATTTTGTCCGGGCGGCAGTGCGCCTTATGCCGGTTTGGTGCAGGGCACCGACGGGAACTTCTACGGGACTACGGAGAATGGCGGGGTCAATGGCGCCGGCACCATATTCAAAGTCAATTCAAGCGGCACGCTGACGACACTCTACACGTTTTGCACGACGAATCCTTGCACGGACGGGGCGTATCCATACGCGGCTATGGTCCAGGGCACCGATGGGAACTTCTACGGGACCACGGAAGGCGGCGGTTCAGGTGGTTTGGGCCTTGGCCTTGGCACTGTCTTCAAAATCACCCCAAGTGGCACGCTGACAACGCTGCACGACTTTACTGGAAAGGACGCGGACGGGGCAGAACCGTACGCAGCGCTAGTCCAGGGCACCGATGGGAACTTCTACGGGACCACGGCATCTGGCGGGGTCAACAATAATGGTGGAACAGTCTTCCAAATCACCCCCGGTGGCACGTTGACCACGCTGCACAGCTTTGATGGAACGGACGGCTCACACCCCGAGGCAGCGCTAGTCCAGGGCACCGATGGAAACTTCTATGGGACTACAAATGATGGCGGCGCTCAGCAGAGCGGCTGCACATTCGAGGTCGGGTGTGGCACGGTATTCAAAATCACTCCAAGTGGCACGTTCACGTCGCTTTACAGTTTTTGTCCCGAAAGCGGTTGCCTAGACGGCAACTTACCCAACGCCGCACTCATCGAGGGCACCGATGGAAACTTCTACGGGACCACGGTCCAGGGCGGGGGCGGGGCGAACGGTACCTGCCCGAAAGGGGGAGCCTGTGGCACGATCTTCCAAATCACCCCAAGCGGCATGCTCACAATAATTTACAGATTTTGCTCGCAAACGCAAAACGGCGTTTCTTGCACGGATGGTGCCAACCCGTATGGGGCACTCGTCCAGAACACCGATGGGAACTTCTACGGAACAACAGAGGCTGGTGGGGCTGGCGGGGCTAACGGGTATGGTACGGTTTTCAGCCTGAGTACAGGTCTGGGCCCGTTTGTGAAAATGCAGACGACCTCCGGCACGGTGGGAGCGCCCGAAATGATCCTTGGGACCAATCTGACGGGCGCGACCAGCGTGACCTTTAACGGAACTGCCGCTGAGTTCACAGTAGTTTCGAGTTCCGAAATCACCACGACCGTACCCGCAGGTGCCACCACCGGTACAGTGCAGGTGGTAACTCCCGGCGGTGCGCTTTCAAGCAACGTGCCCTTCGTGGTGCAGCCCTGAAATCCGCGCTTCTACCCTCGCACATCAATCCGCGTGGGCAGGCAGCGTGGGGATACAAGTTGCGACGCGTGCGTGCACGACCGAGTCTTTTCAGAACAGTTCTATCGACGTAGCGCCATGAGCGGGTGGCCGATCCCTCGCGGTTTTCGAGACGAGGACTTACCTCGCCGTCGCGGCTTCTCGAACGACCCCCGCCTCGCCCTTTTCGCGAGCCAGATACTGGTCGTAGATCCAGCGATAGGTTTTTTCGAGGCCGACGCGTAGCGGGGTGTTGGGCTCCCACTTCAGATATTTCTGGATGAGGGTGTTATCGCTGTTGCGTCCGTTCACGCCCTTGGGCGCGGTGAGATCGTAATTGCGCTTCAGCTTAATTCCGGCGATTTCCTCAGCCATATCGACCAGTTGATTGATCGTCACGGCTTCGCTCGATCCGAGATTGATCGGCTCGAGAATGTCCGAATTCATGATCAGATCGACGCCTTTTACGCAGTCGTCGATGAACATGAAACTGCGTGTCTGATTGCCATCGCCCCAGATTGCGATTTCGTGTTTGCCGGAAACTTTCGCTTCGATGACTTTCCGGCAAATCGCGGCCGGGGCCTTCTCGCGCCCGCCGTACCAGGTGCCCCAAGGGCCGTAGACGTTATGAAAGCGGGCCACGCGGGTGTAGAGGCCGTAATCTTCACGGAAGTGGCGGCACATGCGTTCGGAGAAAAGTTTTTCCCAGCCGTAGCCGTCCTCGGCGAGGGCGGGATAGGCGTCCTCTTCCTTAAGCGACGGGGCCTCGAAGGTGGTCTGCTTGTCACCGTTGTAGACGCACGCGGAGGACGAATAAAAAAACCGCTTCGCTCCGTATTTCACGGCCGCTTGCAGCATATGCGTATTGATCAGCACGGAAAGCATGCACAGCGCTTTGTTATGTTCGATGAAACCCATGCCGCCCATGTTGGCCGCGAGATTGTAGATATCGCCTGCGCCATCGGCGGCTTTGTCGCAATTGTCCTTGAGATTCAAATCGAGCGAAAGATTCTCAACATCGTCGAAACGCTGGTACCACTCATCGAAAGGCTTGATGTCCACCGCCCTGATCTGCTTATGGCCCCGGGCGCGAAGAGCCGCGACATAATTTCCGCCAATGAAGCCGCCCGCGCCGGTAACCAGGATTAGATTTGGACTATCGCTCATTCAATTGCCCCCTCGGAATTGTTCAGACATATTATCAAACTATCCGAACAGGCAAACCGGAATTGCAGACATGTTTCTACTTCTGAAATGAGGAGCGCCGCCCAGCAGCGCGGTGAAGGGGAATCAGTCAGCCTTGTTTTAACGGCGCGATCGAGGATCAAATCGTCGGTGCTGATTGAACGAGTTTGCGTAACGAGAGCTATTCATCGATCTAGAGCGTTTTCGAGTTAAGTGTTTACATTTGGTGGCAGCTGTTTTCGATAACTTTTCGGAATATTCACGATCTCGGAATTCAACACAGAGTTCGCAGAGGGACACAGAGAAAACCGGGCGAGTTCAATATCGGTTCGGGCTGTGAATCGCTTCTCCCGATTCTCGCTGTGCTCTGTGCTCCTTGTATGCTCTGTGTTGAGTTTTGCCGGCATCGGCAGACACGATCGAGTGTAAGTACTTAAGTCGAAAATGCTCTAATCCGATTTTCTTAACCCGAGCAGTTCAAGCGCGACATATATTATAAACTTTGAGCCAAATAGCACGTAGCGCCGCCAAAGCCGCCGAGGTTCCTGGAACAGCCGGAACAGCCACTCCAGACCGTGTTCCTGCATCCAACCTGGGGCTTGCTGCTTCGTTCCTGAATTGATATCGAACGCCGCGCCGACCCCGACAAGCACCGGAACCTGGAGCCGCCCGCGATTTTCATACATCCACCGTTCCTGCTTCGGTGTGCTGAGACCAACCCATAGAATATCCGGAGCGGCTGCGTTAATGATGCCTGCCATCTCTTCCTGCTCCTCGGGCTTCAACTGGCGGAAAGGAGGCGAATATGTGCCGACTACGTTCAGACCGGAGAATCGACTTCGAAGTGTGTCGCTGAGTTTTTCAGCAACACCCGGAGCTCCGCCAAGGAGGAAATGTCGGACATTCCTGGAAGCGGTATGCTCGCAAACGGCCAGCATAAGCTCAGGTCCAT
>CAYOOS010000385.1:0-4651 GCA_964405585.1 uncultured Acidobacteriaceae bacterium
TAGTGGACATGCCTGATGTACCTCATTCCCTTTCGGGCAGCGTGCGGAAAAACTGGAAAAGACACTTAGCCGTGATGCCTGGGGGCATGCCCGATGCCGCCCCGCACACGGTGAGTGAGGGTCCGCCGAGGACCCAGAGGGTTGTTGAGACGTCCGGCCGTAGCTTGCGTACTGAATTCCCCTGGCGCAGTTGTGCACCAAATGAACCGCGCCGAACCCGAAGCCCGAACCATGGAGAGCCGGCCAAGGAGCGGCCGGCCAGCCATTACTTGATTTCGACCTTGGCGCCCGCATCCTCGAACTTCTTCTTGATGGTCGCGGCCTCGTCCTTGCTGACGCCTTCTTTGACGGTTTTGGGCGCGCCGTCCACCAAGTCCTTGGCTTCTTTCAAGCCGAGGCTGGTAACTTCGCGAACCGCCTTGATGACGTTGATCTTGTTGCCGCCGATGTCGGTAAGAACGACGGTGAATTCCGTCTTCTCTTCCGCCGGAGCAGCGGCCGCAGCCCCACCGCCGCCACCTGCCGCGACCACAGTGGCCGCCGCGGCGGAAACGCCGAAGGCTTCTTCCATTTTTTTCACGAGGTCGGACGCTTCAAGAAGCGTCAGGCCCTTGATTTCTTCCAGGATCGTTTCGACTTTCGACATGACTGCGATTTCTCCTCTCAATTTTCTGAATCAAAATTCCGGAACCGCGGCGGGCGGGGCCCGCTTAGCCCCAACCCCTATGAACTAAACTTGTTGGCCTTAACCGCTTCGCTGACCGTCACAGCAAGATTGCGCGGAAGCGCGTTGAGCGCCGACGCGATTCGCTGGGCCGGAGCGTTCAGGAGGAACATGATCTTGCTGATCAATTCTTCCTTCGACGGCATGTTGGCGAGCTGCTGGATCTCCGCGATGGAGATCACTTTGCCTTCCACGACGCCGGACTTGAACTGGAATGCCGGAACATCTTTCGCAACCTTGGTGAGAGCCTTGGCGAGGGCCACCGGGTCGGCACTGGTGTAGGCGATCGAGTTGGTGCCCTTCAAGTTCTTGAGCACGCCCTCAGCGGGAGTGCCGGTGCCGGCGCGTTCCGCAAGGGTGTTCTTGACGACCTGATACTTGCCGCCCGCAGCCTGCACGGCGCGACGGAGCTTGGTGTCGGCATTGACGGTGATGCCCTGGAAGGTGGTAAGAATGACTGTGGACACCTTCGCGAGCTCGGTTTTTAGTTTGTCCAGATCCTGCTGCTTTTCGCTTTTCTTCTTCATGATTCCGGGTCTCCGCTAATCTCTCTCCGCGCTAAGCGGCGGTTGCCAGGGTTTCGGCCTCGACGATATCCACGAGGATGCCGGGGCCCATGGTCGAAGTCAGAGTAATCTTCTTGACGTACTTCCCTTTTGCCGCGGCGGGCTTGGCCTTCAGCACGGCAGCAATCACGGCATGGGCATTTTCCGCGAGCTTGGAAGCGTCAAAATTAATCTTGCCTACGGGACAGTGGACGATACCCGCTTTGTCCACGCGAAATTCCACTTTGCCGGCTTTGGTTTCCTTGACGGCTTTGGTGACGTCCGCCGTGACGGTACCGGTCTTCGGATTAGGCATGAGGCCGCGGGGACCCAGCACCTTACCGAGTTTACCTGCCGAGCGCATCATGTCCGGCGTGGCGATGACGGCATCGAAATCGGTCCAGCCTTCCATAATCTTTTGGACCATATCGTCGCCGCCGACGAATTCCGCTCCGGCTTCCTGAGCTTCGCGCTGCTTATCACCGCCCGCGAGAACGAGGACGCGAACGGACTTGCCGAGGCCGTTGGGCAGCACGACGGTGCCGCGCACAACCTGATCGGAATGCTTCGGATCCACACCCAGATTGATGGCCAGTTCAACGGTTTCGTTGAACTTGGTGTGGTGCGTTTTCTTGATCAACTCAGCCGCATCGGCGAGCTTGTAGGGACGCGCTTCCACCTTCTTGCGCGCATTCTCCACGTGTTTTCCAGACTTCTTGGTCATTTCTACCTCTGCGATCTCCTGGCGCCTGTGACTCCCTAGGCTTCCACGACTTCCAGACCCATGTTGCGAGCCGTGCCCATGACGGTACGGACCGCGGAGTCCAGATTGGTGGTGTTGAGATCGACAAGCTTGATCTTGGCGATTTCGACGACCTGCTTCTTTGTAACCTTGCCGACTTTGTTGCGATTGGGTTCCGGAGAACCCTTGGCGATTCCCGCTGCGCGAAGCAGCAAGATGGAAGCAGGCGGCGTCTTCAACACGAACGTGAAGGAACGGTCCGTGTAGATGGTGACGAGGACGGGGAAAATCATTCCGTCAGCTTCTTTCTGCGTCTTGGCGTTAAACTGCTTGCAGAAATCCATAATGTTGACGCCGTGCGGGCCGAGGGCGGTGCCCACAGGGGGCGCCGGAGTGGCCTTGCCGGCCGGCAATTGCAGCTTGATGGTTGTCTGTACCTTCTTTGGTGGCATCTTTCCTTTACCTCAATCTCAAAAATGTTGCGGCGGCAGCGGGCCGCCAGAATTCATCCCAGTTTTTCCACGCTCGCGAAATCGAGTTCGACGGGAGTGGAGCGGCCGAAAATCGTAACGGAAACCTTGAGGCGGCTGTGATCGTTATCAATCTCCTCGACGTTGCCGTTGAAGTTGGCGAAAGGACCGTCAACGATGCGCACCTGTTCGTTGCGCTCGAAGACAACCTTGGGCTTCGGGCGATCCTGCGGCGTGTGGACGCGATTGATGATGGCGTCCACTTCGGCTTCCGAGAGCGCCGGCGGAGCCGTGGCCGAGCCGACGAAACCGGTGACGCGCGGCGTGTTGCGGACGATGTGCCAGGTGTTCTCGTCGAGATCCATTTCCACGAGGACGTAGCCCGGATAAGACATGCGCGAAGCGACAATCTTCTTACCGCCGCGCACTTCGACGACCTCTTCGGTGGGGATCAACACCCGTCCGATCTTGTCCTGAAGGCTGAATGCGGCCACACGGCTTTCCAGGCTTTCCTTAACCTTCTTCTCGAAGCCCGAATAGGTGTGAATGATGTACCACTGCATCGACATAGAACTTTCCGTCCTCTAAACCTTGAAATAGTCAAACAGCCGCTGGACCCCGTGCTGCACGAGCCAGTCGACGATCGCGAGGAACACACCGAAGAACGCCACCGTTACAATCACCACGGTGGTGGTGGAAATGACGTCCTCGCGGCCGGGCCAGGTCACCTGTTTCATCTCCACACGGACATCGTGGAGAAACTCTCGGGTACCCTGAATCGAACCGGAAACCTTTTCGCCTACACCGGCTGCTGCTCCGGTAATTGCGTTTGTCTGCGTCTCTTCATTCTTCACTTTAACCGCCTGCGTTGCCATGAATCCTCATCACCTGCACAAGCCTTGGGGCCTGTGTCCTTCAAAATCCTGGCAGGGGAGGAGGGATTCGAACCCCCATACCCGGTTTTGGAGACCGGAGTCCTAACCGTTGGACGACTCCCCTAAAACCAAAACCGCTCAACTGCTCCTCACCACCACTCCCTGCGAGCCAGACCGGTAGAGAAACTACAACCTCGATCGTTACTTGACCTCTTTGTGCGGCGTGTGCTTGCGGCACGCGCGGCAGAATTTCTTGGTCTCCATGCGCTCGGAGTGCTTCTTTTTGTTTTTTGTGGTGGTGTAATTCCGGTTCTTGCAGTCACCACATTGCAAAGTAATGATTTCCCGCATTTCTTGAATTCCTTTTCGCTGGTGTGCGGGCCAGCATGGCCGGCCCGCTCCTGACTCGTAATTCCAAAGTTATTCGATGATATCCGTAACCGCGCCGGCGCCCACGGTGTGGCCGCCTTCGCGAATGGCGAAACGCAAGCCCTTTTCCAAGGCGACGGGGGTGATCAGTGTGACTTCACAGCTCACGTTGTCGCCCGGCATCACCATTTCGACGCCCGCAGGCAGCTTCATGTCCCCGGTAACGTCCGTGGTGCGGAAGTAAAACTGCGGGCGATAGCCGGTGAAAAACGGGGTATGCCGGCCACCTTCTTCCTTCGTCAACACGTACGCTTCGGCCTTGAACTTGGTGTGCGGCGTGATCGAGCCGGGCTTGCAAACCACCTGGCCGCGCTCGACGTCATCTTTTTCCGTGCCACGCAGCAGGAGGCCGACGTTGTCGCCCGCAAGGCCTTCATCGAGAAGCTTGCGGAACATTTCGACCCCAGTAACCACTTTCTTCTGGGTCGCCCGGAAGCCCACGATTTCGACTTCTTCGCCGACTTTCACCTTGCCACGCTCGACGCGGCCAGTGACCACGGTTCCGCGGCCGGAGATGGAAAAAATGTCCTCGATAGGCATGGCAAAGGGCCTATCGATGTCGCGAACGGGCAACGGGACATTGGCGTCCACCGCCGCCATGAGCTCGAGAATCTTCTTTTCCCACTTTTCTTCGCCGTTCAACGCCAGCAATGCCGAACCTTTAATCACCGGCACGCTGTCACCGGGAAACTGGTAGCTCTTCAGCAGTTCGCGAACCTCGAGTTCGACGAGTTCGAGAAGTTCGGGATCCTCGACCATATCGCACTTGTTCAGGAACACGACGATGTAAGGCACGCCGACCTGGCGGGCGAGCAGGATGTGTTCGCGCGTCTGGGGCATGGGGCCGTCGGTGGCGGCGACAACGA
>CAYOOS010000386.1:0-4640 GCA_964405585.1 uncultured Acidobacteriaceae bacterium
CGGCGGACGGCGCGGCAAATGTTCACCGCGGGCGGAGCGGACCAGCAAGTGGCGGACAACGGGCCGAACGGGCATTCGGTGTTCACGTGGACGCTGCTGCAGGCTTTGGATGGGCGAGCGGATTTGAATGGCGACGGCGTGGTGACGGCGACGGAACTTGCGGCGTACGTTACTCCAGCGGTGTCGGCACTTTCTCACCAGACTCCGGCCTTCGGGAATTTGCCAGGAAGCGAGGGCGGCGATTTCATTTTCGAGTTGAACCACGAGACGGAATTCTTGAACGAGAATTCGGCGCAATTGGGGGATGAAGGAATCAAGCTGAACACGCAGTTGGAACAGTTGCGCGAGGAGATTCACAAGGAAGCGGCGCAGAACGCGGAGTTGAAGAAGCAGTTGGCGGAGGCGGAAGCGAAACTGCAAGGCGGACAGGTGGCTGGCAAGAGCGGTGGAACTGCGGCGACTGGCGCGGAGGCTGGCGGTACTGGCACCAAGGTCGTGGCTGCAGCGACGAACGATGAGGGCATGCGGCTTTATAAAGAGAAGAAGTACAGTGAGGCAGCGGAGAAATTCAAGCAGGCCGCGCAGATGAAGCCGGAGAGCGCATTGTTCGCGAATAACTCCGGGTTTGCGATGTTCAAGTTGGGGCAGTATGGAGACGCGGTCGAATGGTTCCAGAAGACGATTGCGCTGGACCCGCATCGCGCCATCGCCTATTTGAATCTAGGGGATGCGTATCTGCAAATGGGGAAGAAGAGCGAAGCCAAAAAGGCTTATGAGAAATATTTGGAATTGCAGCCGAATTCGAAGGCGGCGCCGGGGGTGCAAGAAAAGTTGAAGAGTTTGGAGCCAGCGATTAATTAAGCGTTGAACTTGAAGTCAAAGAACAATTTCGGTCGAGATTTACAGTTTATTAGCGATTCCTCCACTCCGGGACGGCTAAAACCGCCGTCCCTCCGGTCGGAATGACAGATCTTTCCTAGCTTACGGCCGTGGAAAATACATCCATGAATTTCAGGTTAAGTGGAGGGAGTGCGGAAGGTCTTGGCGCAATCGGCGCAGGGGCACATGGAGCGGAGGTAGTCGTAGCTGAAGATTCCCGTGGAGTGGCCGTCGTTGAAGTTGATTTGGATGGCGTAGTTTCCCACTTGTGTGGCGGACTGTGCGCGGGGCTTGGGCTTGAACATCGGCAGGACGGCAGAGGGCGCGGGAGTGCTGCCGGCGAATGCTTCTTTCTTTTCGCGCTCATCGTTGCAGGTGGCGCAGGGGCAATTGTCGCGTAGATAGGGAAAATCGAAATGGCTTTCGTGGCCGTCGGCCCAGGTGATGTCCACACCCGCGCCGGTTTTCACGTGAATCTTGACGGCGGTGGGTTTTTTGCGGCGATCGATTGGTATGGGCATGGGGGGAAGAAGTTTTTAGTTCACAGTTGACAGTTTACAGCCAGAACGCTCCATCCTGAAATCTGAGATTGAAGAGGGACTCACTCTACAGGAATCGCTCAGGGAGAAGTGTGACTTCGCTTCGGGACGGAGGGAGAAAGAGATAGGAAAAACAGGATTGGGTGACAAGAACAGTGGGTCGTGCGGACATGGGGCGCAGGAGTCCTGCGCCCCTACGTGGAGAGGAATCACGAGGGCGGCCGGCCTAAGAAGGACGGGCCATACAGAGGCAAGATCAGCGGGAGTCTTCCTTGGTTTTGTGGTTGCAGCAATCGCCAGGAGGGATGGGATTGCCGTGGGGGCAGGTGGTGGGATGGCCGAGGAAGGAGCAGATGCGCTGATCGAGTTCGGGACTAATGATGTGCTCGAATTTGCAAGCCTGAGTGTGGGCTTCGTGATCGTCGATGCGGAAAGTGTCTTTGAAGAGGCGTTCGGCCAGACGATGACGGCGCACGACATCGCGGGCGCGGCTTTCGCCGCGTTCGGTTAGCCGCACCTGGTGATCCTCGACGGTGACCAAGTGGAGATCTTCCATGCGGGCCAGGGTGCGCACGGGATCCACGCCGCCGGGCGTGCGGATGTGCTCGACGTCGGCGGCGTTACCTTCTTCGCCGCAGACCCAAATTTGTTCGAGCAAGTGATCGAAGTGAATGCCGTCGTCCATGGTGACGCGCTGATCCACGGCGAGGTGTCCGTGCACCAGTTCGATGCGGCGGTCGGCCTGCTGAGCGATATCGGGGTCGTGAGTGACCATGAGGATAGTGTGGCCCGCGCTGTGGAGTTCGCGGAACAACTCGAGGACGATTTCTTCGTTGGCTTCGTCGAGGTTTCCGGTGGGCTCATCGGCGAGGATCAACTTGGGTTGGTTGATGAGGGCGCGGGCGATGGCCACGCGCTGCTGCTCGCCGCCGGAAAGCTGTGAGGGTAGGTGCGTCAGGCGGTCGCCGAGGCCGACGCGTTTCAGCGCGAGGGCGGCCTGAGGTTCGTCGGTGATGCTGTGAAAGTACTGCGCCAGCATGACGTTTTCGAGAGCGTTGAGGTAAGGCACCAGGTGGAACTGCTGGAAGACGAAGCCGATTTTTTCCGCGCGATAACGCACCAGATCGCTTTCTCCAAGTTTGGCGAGATCGACGCCGTCAACGACGACGTGGCCGGAGGTCAGCGTATCGAGGCCGCCAAGAATATTGATCAAGGTGGTTTTGCCAGAGCCGGACGGGCCCATAAGTGCGACCCACTCCCCCGCCTGAATTTTGACGGAGATGCCATTCAGGGCGCGCAGGTTTCCGTACTCCTTCACCAATGAATCGATGACAACCTGGGAGCTCACGCTTCACCTCGGAAAACGGATGCGGGACGAATGCTGGCCAGGCGCCGCAAAGGAAAGGCGCTGGCGATGGAAACGATCACGGTGATGGCCACGGAAACAGGATACACAATCCACCGAGGCTGCGCAGCCACACCAAACACGGCTTTCCCCAGCCAGATTGATACTAGCAACCCGAACGCGGAGCCCAGCAAGCCTCCGACAATGCCCATGAGAATAGCTTCGGCGAGGAAAAGGCGCACGACGCGGCGCACGGAGCCGCCGATGGCCTTCATCAAGCCGACATCGTTTTTGCGTTCGATGGCCACGTTGCTCATGCCCGCCATGACGCAGAGCGAAGTGAGAATCAGCACGAGGATTACAGTGGCGGAAAGGAGGCCGCTGATACGGTTGTAGATGCGGCCTTCGGCTTCGGCGAGTTGCTTGATGCCGCGAACGTCTGCGGCAGGGAGGCTGCGGCTTAGCTGAGAGATAAAGCGATTCAGCGAGTCAGGGGTACCGTTCACGCTGAGTTGGATCAGGCTGATGCGGCGGGGAAGATTCGCGAGGGACTGAGCGGTGGTGAGCCGAGTGAAAATTTGCGTATCTTCCGCGCCGCCGGTTGCTACGACCGCAAAAATCTTGCAGTTTGCGGTGCGTCCGGCGTTTCGGAGTTGCAGCGAGTCGCCCGCGTGAACCTGGAATTGTGTGGCGGCTTTGGCGCCGACTTCGCAGGCATCGGGATCGTTCTCTAATGACGCAAAATATTCGCTGCGGCGGCCGGGGCGAATCTCGGTTAAGCCGTGCCCTTGCGTGCCCGCGATTACGGCTGGTTCGAAGTGGACTGCACCGGCCTTGGCGATTTCGCCGATCACGTATAGGAAGGCCACGGCCGGTACGGGTTTGCCTTCGTGCTCCGCGGGTAACTGAGCTAGAACCGTTTCGTCCAGCGTCGCACCATTGCCATCCGTACCCGCATCGCGAGGTGCCACGATCACATTCGCACCGAGGGCGCGAAATTCGGTGGTGAGGCGGCGCTTGGCGTCAATCTGGAGATTTAGAAGGGCTGAAGTTACGGCCGCGCCTGCTCCCAGTGCGAGCAAGATCACGAAGAGGCGGGAATAGTTCGCGGTGAGAAGCCTTCGGACGATTCGCCAGAACATTGAGGTGGTGGGCATCATTCGCCTCGCAGAATGGGCGCGGGATCATAGCGCGAAGCCCGGCGAAGGGGAAACGCGCTGCCCAATAAGGTAATGAGCGCCGCAAGCGCAAGGATTATCAGCAACACGAAGAGATTGGGGGTGGGTGTAAAGCCGAAAATACGTTCACCAAGGATGCGCGCCAAGACGATGCCCAGGGCGTAGCCGATGCCGCCGCCTACTAAAGCAAGGAGCAGTTGTTCCGCGGCCAGCAACACTCCGACAAGGGCTGAGCCTGCGCCAAGAGCCTTCATCAGGCCAATTTCGGTGCGACGTTCGATGACGGAAGCGGCGGCGGAGGCTCCGACGGCCAAGGCGGATGCCAGTAGCGCGGCGAATGTTACCAGCCAAAGCAGCGTGCGCACGCGAGTGAGGATGTTGCCTTCGCCTTCGGCCACGCGGCGAATCACGCGCACGTCTGTACCCTTCAACTCTTCACTGATCTGGAGAGCGATGGCGCTGATGTAGGGCGTGCAGTACCAGGTGTCAAATTCCGCAGGCGTCATGGTTTTGGGATCTTTGCGCGCAAAGGCGTCTTCGGGTTTGGTCAGAGCGCTGACATAGAGACGGCGGTATTGGCCGGGCTTCTCAGCTATCTTTTGCGCAATGGAAATGGATGAAACGATCGCAGAATCCTCTGGACCGCCGGTGTTCAAAAGTCCGGTCACGCGCAACCTTGCTGCATGTAAGGCCGCTTCC